>NZ_JAHWLU010000308.1:0-202 GCF_022134725.1 Buttiauxella sp. S19-1 | reverse complement strand
TGCGCCTGGCTGCCGTCGACTGTTACTTTGCGGTCATTTGCCACAGTCAGCGCGTCATCACGGCCGGTATTCACGGTGTGGTCACGGGTGACTTTCAGGGTCTGGTCATTGCGTACCGTGATACTGCGGTCGTGCGCCACGGTGATGTTCTGGTCATGCCCGCCGGCATTCTCTTTGCCGACCTTCACCGTCTGCCCCAGAC
>NZ_JAHWLU010000307.1:0-213 GCF_022134725.1 Buttiauxella sp. S19-1 | reverse complement strand
ACAACTGCGTATAAGGCGGGGTTTTGCTGTGGAATGCAGCAGTCAGTAAAATTACTGCATATTTAGGCTTGCAGCCTCAGCAGAACTCCCTATAATGCGCCTCCATCGACACGGAACATGTGAACAACATCACAGAGTAACGGCGGCGATGAGAGTCAAATATCCTGAAATTAAGGGTTGACTCTGAAAGAGGAAAGCGTAATATACGCCACC
>NZ_JAHWLU010000306.1:0-231 GCF_022134725.1 Buttiauxella sp. S19-1 | reverse complement strand
CACCCAACATTCGGGGTCGTTCGCGATTCGTTCCAGACGATCGCTCTCTCACGTGGTTCCCGACCACGTGACCCCGACTGAAGGGTAAAAAACGGCGCGATTGAAGCCGGGGACAAGGTCAAAACCGTTCTGGCCTTTGACTTTGAATTTCGGGTCCGGCTTAAATCGCCTCCATTTTGACTCCAGGTGGCAGGGTCCAGCCGTCGGGAACGGCTGGAGGGCGCGATCGTC
>NZ_JAHWLU010000305.1:0-247 GCF_022134725.1 Buttiauxella sp. S19-1 | reverse complement strand
CTGCACCCAGGTCACCGGCATACTGGTTCGCCATCTGCCCGAACACCGCCGCCAGCTCCTGCTGCTCCTCGATTTTTTCCTTATCGAAGATTTTATCGATATGACCATTGGCGTTATCCGTATCGCGGCTCAGGTCCGCCACATCCTGCTGCTGGTGTTCCTTGTCACGGATGGTAATAGTGCCTGCCGCAATGGCTGACTGCGTGGTGCCCGAAGCATTATCGCTGGCTCCGATACCAATAAGAGG
>NZ_JAHWLU010000304.1:0-255 GCF_022134725.1 Buttiauxella sp. S19-1 | reverse complement strand
AAGCTCTCTCATAAAGAGAGGGCAGAGACTGATGACAAACGTCTTCGTAGGTCGGATAAGCGCAGCGTCATCCGACACAACTGGCGTAAATGGTGGATGACGCTAACGCTTATCCACCCTACAAAAAACCTTTGTCAGCAAAAAAAAGCTCTCTCATAAAGAGAGGGCAGAGACTGATGACAAACGTCTTCGTAGGTCGGATAAGCGCAGCGTCATCCGACACAACTGGCGTAAATGGTGGATGACGCTAACGCT
>NZ_JAHWLU010000303.1:0-262 GCF_022134725.1 Buttiauxella sp. S19-1 | reverse complement strand
GCTAAAGCGGTAAACACCGTTTTTCACCCAACATTCGGGGTCGTTCGCGATTCGTTTATTCGGCACATCCCTGTGCCGAACCACTTCGTGGCCAACGCAAGCGTTGTTCAAAAATGTTCCTGACATTTTTAGTCCGACGATCGCTCTCTCACGTGGTTCCCGACCACGTGACCCCGACTGAAGGGTAAAAAACGGCGCGATTGAAGCCGGGGACAAGGTCAAAACCGCTCTGGCTTTTGACTTTGAATTTCGGGTCCGGCTT
>NZ_JAHWLU010000302.1:0-267 GCF_022134725.1 Buttiauxella sp. S19-1 | reverse complement strand
TTAATAAGTGGCGGAACGGACGGGACTCGAACCCGCGACCCCCTGCGTGACAGGCAGGTATTCTAACCGACTGAACTACCGCTCCACCGAATTTCTTTACTACCACCAGATGTCACAGTCTGGCTTTTACTGCTTTGAATTTGGAGCCTGGCAGTTCCCTACTCTCGCATGGGGAGACCCCACACTACCATCGGCGCTACGGCGTTTCACTTCTGAGTTCGGCATGGGGTCAGGTGGGACCACCGCGCTAGTGCCGCCAGGCATATT
>NZ_JAHWLU010000301.1:0-267 GCF_022134725.1 Buttiauxella sp. S19-1 | reverse complement strand
GCATGGGGAGACCCCACACTACCATCGGCGCTACGGCGTTTCACTTCTGAGTTCGGCATGGGGTCAGGTGGGACCACCGCGCTAGTGCCGCCAGGCATATTCTGTTTCATCAACCGTCACAGTCTTACCTGTAACCATCGACTTAAAATCTCGGTTCAAGCTGAAAATCAAATGCTTAGTCTCTCAACCAAAACACCTTCGGTGTTGTAAGGTTAAGCCTCACGGATCATTAGTACTGGTTAGCTCAACGTATCGCTACGCTTACAC
>NZ_JAHWLU010000300.1:0-271 GCF_022134725.1 Buttiauxella sp. S19-1 | reverse complement strand
CAATCGCCGCTAAAGCGGTAAACACCGTTTTTCACCCAACATTCGGGGTCGTTCGCGATTCGTTCCAGACGATCGCTCTCTCACGTGGTTCCCGACCACGTGACCCCGACTGAAGGGTAAAAAACGGTGCGATTGAAACCGGGGACAAGGTCAAAACCGCTCTGGCTTTTGACTTTGACCTTGAATTTCGGGTCCGGCTTAAATCGCCTCCATTTTGACTCCAGGTGGCAGGGTCCAGCCGTCGGGAACGGCTGGAGGGCGCGATCGTCTG
>NZ_JAHWLU010000299.1:0-271 GCF_022134725.1 Buttiauxella sp. S19-1 | reverse complement strand
CGTAGGTCGGATAAGCGCAGCGTCATCCGACACTTTTATCTGCAACAACAGGCGAAAATGGTGGATGGCGCTATCGCTTATCCCCCCTACAACACCTGTTTAATGACCTTTGTCAGCAATCTAAAAGGCCAGCGCTCTGCTGGTCTTTAAGACCGATGACGAACCTCTTCGTAGGTCGGATAAGCGCAGCGTCATCCGACACTTTTATCTGCAACAACAGGCGAAAATGGTGGATGGCGCTATCGCTTATCCCCCCTACAACACCTGTTTA
>NZ_JAHWLU010000298.1:0-274 GCF_022134725.1 Buttiauxella sp. S19-1 | reverse complement strand
CTACTCTCGCATGGGGAGACCCCACACTACCATCGGCGCTACGGCGTTTCACTTCTGAGTTCGGCATGGGGTCAGGTGGGACCACCGCGCTAGTGCCGCCAGGCATATTCTGTTTTGTTAACCGTTGCGTTATTCACACAACCATCAACTTAAAATCTCGGTTCAAGCTGAAAATCAAATGCTTAGTCTCTCAACCAAAACACCTTCGGTGTTGTAAGGTTAAGCCTCACGGATCATTAGTACTGGTTAGCTCAACGTATCGCTACGCTTACAC
>NZ_JAHWLU010000297.1:0-276 GCF_022134725.1 Buttiauxella sp. S19-1 | reverse complement strand
ACTCTCGCATGGGGAGACCCCACACTACCATCGGCGCTACGGCGTTTCACTTCTGAGTTCGGCATGGGGTCAGGTGGGACCACCGCGCTAGTGCCGCCAGGCATATTCTGTTTTGTTAACCGTTGTGCTATTCACACAACCATCAACTTAATCTCGGTTCAAGCTGAAAATCAAATGCTTAGTCTCTCAACCAAAACACCTTCGGTGTTGTAAGGTTAAGCCTCACGGATCATTAGTACTGGTTAGCTCAACGTATCGCTACGCTTACACACCCAG
>NZ_JAHWLU010000296.1:0-287 GCF_022134725.1 Buttiauxella sp. S19-1 | reverse complement strand
CCCTGGCAATCTTGTCAGGGTGAGATCTGTAAGCCTCGCTGATTTTCCGTTCACCCGTGCGTTCAGTTATCTCTTTAATCCCCGAAAACGGTGAACGTATCAAGGGGTTAACGCCAACCCCTTGATAATCCAGGCGCCCGGCAAATCAATCGCCGCTAACGCGGTAAACACCGTTTTTCACCCAACATTCGGGGTCGTTCGCGATTCGTTCCAGACGATCGCTCTCTCACGTGGTTCCCGACCACGTGACCCCGACTGAAGGGTAAAAAACGGCGCGATTGAAGCCG
>NZ_JAHWLU010000295.1:0-297 GCF_022134725.1 Buttiauxella sp. S19-1 | reverse complement strand
GGTGACCGAACCCGGCACCGGCCCACGCCTGCGACACCCGTATCCAGCACGAGCTGTCTTCTGTTTCGCCGTGATAACGGTCCCAGCGGAATTTCACCCGCACCCGCCCGTGTTCGTCGCAGAAAATTTCCTCCCCCGGCGGACCGGTGACCACCGCGCTCTGCGGGCCGTCGACCTTTGGTTTCTGCGGGCGATTCGGGCGCCAGGTGCGGTCTCCCGGTATGGCCACAAACCGGTTGGTGAGGGTGGTCCCCTCGCCGCGACTGCCGTGCAGGGCCTGTGGCTGTTCCCCGGTCA
>NZ_JAHWLU010000294.1:0-301 GCF_022134725.1 Buttiauxella sp. S19-1 | reverse complement strand
AACGTTGAAGACTACGACGTTGATAGGCTGGGTGTGTAAGCGTAGCGATACGTTGAGCTAACCAGTACTAATGATCCGTGAGGCTTAACCTTACAACACCGAAGGTGTTTTGGTTGAGAGACTATGACATTTGATTTTCAGCTTGAACCGAGATTTTAAGTCAATGGTTACAGATAAGACTGTGACGGTTGATGAAACAGAATATGCCTGGCGGCACTAGCGCGGTGGTCCCACCTGACCCCATGCCGAACTCAGAAGTGAAACGCCGTAGCGCCGATGGTAGTGTGGGGTCTCCCCATGC
>NZ_JAHWLU010000293.1:0-304 GCF_022134725.1 Buttiauxella sp. S19-1 | reverse complement strand
AACGTTGAAGACTACGACGTTGATAGGCTGGGTGTGTAAGCGTAGCGATACGTTGAGCTAACCAGTACTAATGATCCGTGAGGCTTAACCTTACAACACCGAAGGTGTTTTGGTTGAGAGACTATGATATTTGATTTTCAGCTTGAACCGAGATTAAGTTGATGGTTGTGTGGATAACACAACGGTTAACAAAACAGAATATGCCTGGCGGCACTAGCGCGGTGGTCCCACCTGACCCCATGCCGAACTCAGAAGTGAAACGCCGTAGCGCCGATGGTAGTGTGGGGTCTCCCCATGCGAGAGT
>NZ_JAHWLU010000292.1:0-305 GCF_022134725.1 Buttiauxella sp. S19-1 | reverse complement strand
GGGGTGTATCACCACAAACGAACTTCCCACCCGCAGCGTGATTTTCGTATTGCTCTGCAGCACGATATCGCCCTGTGCATCCGTGCCCAGCGCACCCGCCACTTTCTGGGCCAGGTCGCCTTTGACCTCCAGGCTGTGGTTACCTTCCACCAGGCTGAGGTGGTCTTTCGTGGTTTTATGCGCCTGGCTGCCGTCGACTGTTACTTTGCGGTCATTTGCCACAGTCAGCGCGTCATCACGGCCGGTATTCACGGTGTGGTCACGGGTGACTTTCAGGGTCTGGTCATTGCGTACCGTGATACTGC
>NZ_JAHWLU010000291.1:0-321 GCF_022134725.1 Buttiauxella sp. S19-1 | reverse complement strand
CCGGCAAATCAATCGCCGCTAAAGCGGTAAACACCGTTTTTCACCCAACATTCGGGGTCGTTCGCGATTCGTTCCAGACGATCGCTCTCTCACGTGGTTCCCGACCACGTGACCCCAACTGAAGGGTAAAAAACGGCGCGATTGAAGCCGGGGACAAGGTCAAAACCGCCCTGGCTTTTGACTTTGACTTTGACTTTCGGGTCCGGCTTAAATCGCCTCCATTTTGACTCCAGGTGGCAGGGTCCAGCCGTCGGGAACGGCTGGAGGGCGCGATCGTCGGGAACGAATCGCAACCGACCCTGACACGGAGGCAAAATGGAG
>NZ_JAHWLU010000290.1:0-326 GCF_022134725.1 Buttiauxella sp. S19-1 | reverse complement strand
TCACGAAATCATGCACTTGTAGGTCGGATATGCGCAGCGTCATCCGACAAAACTGATGCAAACGGTGGATGACGCAATCGCTTATCCACCCTACAACGACTCACGAAATCATGCACTTGTAGGTCGGGTAAGTGCAGCGTCATCCGACAAAACTGATGCAAACGGTGGATGACGCAATCGCTTATTCACCCTACAACGGCTCACGAAATCATGCACTTGTAGGTCGGATATGCGCAGCGTCATCCGACAAAACTGATGCAAACGGTGGATGACGCAATCGCTTATCCACCCTACAACGACTCACGAAATCATGCACTTGTAGGTCG
>NZ_JAHWLU010000289.1:0-339 GCF_022134725.1 Buttiauxella sp. S19-1 | reverse complement strand
AAAGCGGCCCTGGGTGCAGTGATGCGTAAGCTGGTACATATGTGCTTCGGCGTACTGAAAACCCGATTACCATGGGATGAAAATTATGCAGCTACCGCTTGACGTTCAAGACGGTAGCTACAAGTGCATGATTTCGTGAGTCGTTGTAGGGTGGATAAGCCATAGCGTCATCCACCGTTTGCATCAGTATTGTCGGATGACGCTGCGCTTATCCGACCTACAAGTGCATGATTTCGTGAGTCGTTGTAGGGTGGATAAGCGATTGCGTCATCCACCGTTTGCATCAGTTTTGTCGGATGACGCTGCGCATATCCGACCTACAAGTGCATGATTTCGTGA
>NZ_JAHWLU010000288.1:0-373 GCF_022134725.1 Buttiauxella sp. S19-1 | reverse complement strand
ACCACTTTGTGATTCATGACTGGGGTGAAGTCGTAACAAGGTAACCGTAGGGGAACCTGCGGTTGGATCACCTCCTTACCTAATAGATACGAACTTGCGTAGTGCTCACACAGATTGTCTGATAGAAGTAAATGAGCAAAAAGCGATATCCTGCAAAGGATTATTCGTGTCCCCATCGTCTAGAGGCCCAGGACACTGCCCTTTCACGGCTGTAACAGGGGTTCGAATCCCCTTGGGGACGCCATATCCGATAATGTGTGAAAGACATTATCACCGAATATCTCAAAACTGACTTTCGAGTCACGTTTGAGATATTGCTCTTTAAAAATCCGGAACAAGCTGAAAATTGAAACGACACACTGTTTCCTTTCTC
>NZ_JAHWLU010000287.1:0-377 GCF_022134725.1 Buttiauxella sp. S19-1 | reverse complement strand
GCTTACCACTTTGTGATTCATGACTGGGGTGAAGTCGTAACAAGGTAACCGTAGGGGAACCTGCGGTTGGATCACCTCCTTACCTAATAGATACGAACTTGCGTAGTGCTCACACAGATTGTCTGATGAAAGTAAATGAGCAAAAAGCGATATCCTGCAAAGGATTATTCGTGTCCCCATCGTCTAGAGGCCCAGGACACTGCCCTTTCACGGCTGTAACAGGGGTTCGAATCCCCTTGGGGACGCCATCTCCGATAATGTGTGAAAGACATTATCACCGAATATCTCAAAACTGACTTTCGAGTCACGTTTGAGATATTGCTCTTTAAAAATCCGGAACAAGCTGAAAATTGAAACGACACACTGTTTCCTTTCTC
>NZ_JAHWLU010000286.1:0-417 GCF_022134725.1 Buttiauxella sp. S19-1 | reverse complement strand
GCTAAAGCGGTAAACACCGTTTTTCACCCAACATTCGGGGTCGTTCGCGATTCGTTTATTCGGCACATCCCTGTGCCGAACCACTTCGTGGCCAACGCAAGCGTTGTTCAAAAATGTTCCTGACATTCTTAGTCAGACGATCGCTCTCTCACGTGGCTCCCGGCCACGTGACCCCGACTGAAGGGCGAAAAACGGTGCGATTGAAGCCGGGAACAAGGTCAAAACCGCTCTGTCTTTTGACTTTGACTTTCGGGTCCGGCTTAAATCGCCTCTATTTTGACTCCAGGTGACAGGGTCCAGCCGTCGGGAACGGCTGGAGGGCGCGATCGTCGGGAACGAATCGCAACCGACCCTGACACGGAGGCAAAATGGAGGTTTACCGCTTGCGGCGATTTATTTGCCGGGAGTCCGGGTTCT
>NZ_JAHWLU010000285.1:0-421 GCF_022134725.1 Buttiauxella sp. S19-1 | reverse complement strand
GCGGTGAGCTGGCTTCGGGCATCCCAGCGGTAGCGCCACTGGAGAGGGCGATAGCCGCCTTTATCCACCAGTTTTTCCACCAGACGCCCGTTAACATCGTATTTCCAGGTGATGTTGTGTTCGTTCACCACCCGGACAAATTTTCCGTCTTCCGGTTTCCCGCTGTCGGGGTTGATGCGTGAGGTGGTGTGCCGCCAGGCTTTGTGCTCCCGCGATGCGACCCGGCTATGCTGCTGTTGCTGGTAGGCTTCGCTTTCCAGTACGTCATTCACCCAGGTCTGGCGGCGGGTGATATTGAGGTTCTGGTCATAAGTGAAGCGCTCTTCGCGCATTGGCACACTGCTGCTGCCGGTCCAGGTGGCGTGGCTTATCTGGTCGTTCGCCGTCAGGGTGTGAACTGCGGTACCGCGCAGTGAGTCGG
>NZ_JAHWLU010000284.1:0-434 GCF_022134725.1 Buttiauxella sp. S19-1 | reverse complement strand
ATAATATCCCCTTTAATCAGATAAGGTTTATTTTTTTTCTGCTTCTTATTACTATCATACAAAAATGATTTATCACATCCTATGACTGTTTTAACCTTACCCTTAAGAGCTAAATTATCGGGTGCCAGCAATTTACCAACATCCACATTCGACAAAATTAGACCACTTGCTTCATCATCTTTTGAACACAATGTCAGCAACGCAGCTGTTTGTTGTTGTTCAACAGAAGACAAAGTAATTTGCTTACAAGCAGATAAAAAGCGAGGGACTTCACCTGATGAAAACTCAAATACGTAAATATCTCGTGGATAATCCATAGTCAAAGATACATGACCAGCAGAGTTTTTATCTAAAAACAAATCACTACCTTCAATATCAGACGTAATAATTGTGCTATTAACATAGACCTCACCTTTTTCATTTGTATATTTAAA
>NZ_JAHWLU010000283.1:0-467 GCF_022134725.1 Buttiauxella sp. S19-1 | reverse complement strand
GACGCATTAGAGAATAATAAAGAAAACACTATAGGGTTAATTTTTTACCCTTCAAAATCAAAAAAAAGAATAGAATATTCTTGTGAAGTAAAGGTTGTTAAATTAACTCCAAACATGCCTAATGAAACGATAACTAATTTCAAGGTTAGCTTTGATGGTGCAAACGAGCGTTCCTTTACCGATCCTCAAGGCTATTCCATCGAAGACATTAAAGACACGACCTTTAATCCAATAGTAAAAGGAGTATCTAATAGAATTAAATTTAGTGGGCATGAAAAACCTAATGATTGGTTGACAGCCTCCAGAAATTTTATTGTAGAAGGCATTCCTGAATGGCAATGGACAAAAGCCACTCCTCAACAGAATAATATGGAATTACGGAATCAACTGATTGTTATATATAAAGACATACTTAATGACTTGGAAGGCAATGATCTTGTAAATGTAAAAAAGAAATATTCTATTGC
>NZ_JAHWLU010000282.1:0-525 GCF_022134725.1 Buttiauxella sp. S19-1 | reverse complement strand
TTCTTATTGTTAATAAGCAGCTCATGGGTACTGATGTGCAGTTCTATGCAATAGATGGAGGCAATAATTTGGCTGGGATTTTTCTTTCTCCAGAGCAAGCCATGCTGGCACAAACCTCTATAAAAAACAGGACTGAATGGCCGTATATCCCAGAAATGAATGAGCCATGGTATGGGCAATATCATTGATTTACAGATTTTGTGATACCAGTTCTTTCTACGAAAAAAACTTTTTTTTGGTTTAACTGTTCACTCTGTTCACCCTGCGTTTTTATTATATAAAATCATAATGTTAGGTGGTGAACATACGGTGAAGGGTGAACAGTCGATTGTTCACCCCGGCCATGTTCAGGCGTAAAAAAACCGGCTTGCGCCGGTTATGTGGGTTAAATCGCGAGCGTGTCATCGCACTTGGGTAGCCAGTCGGGGTTGCTTTCCTCTGCCAGCATCAGGTTGGTCTGTGTTCCCTGTTTCGTGTGCCGCTTCTCATAATCCAGCCCGTACTCCTTGAGCATCATCGGCAGTC
>NZ_JAHWLU010000281.1:0-553 GCF_022134725.1 Buttiauxella sp. S19-1 | reverse complement strand
GCTTTCCACCTTGTTTACCTTTCCCAGAGATAACTGCATCAACAAGCCCCCATTTTTTTCGGTTATTTTTCCCTACATGCGTAGGGAACCAAACATCGTGACTATGTGTTCCTAAGATATTCTGCGGCTTGACACCCAATATAAATCCGATTTCAAACCATAATCCTGTATCATATTCAGCAGTCTCCCAAGCTTTAAGTTTACTATCATCTTGTCGCTCACGTCGACGTTTGATTTTATTTAGATCAACCAGCGTAGCTGAAAGAACATCCCACCTATTAAATACTGAGGTAGCGCTTCTTCTAAATAACTCAGATGTTTTTTTATACTCAGGATTTAACGTATGAACTAACACTTGACCTTTGGGGAGGTTCCCCCACTTCTTCAAATGCTTATGCAGTTCCACCTCATTTTTAAGATCACCTAACATAACGTACCCCACAGTTTTCAGTAATTACAAGACTGGTATTTATATAACGTTCACCTTTCATAATAATCTTTTTTTTATTTTCTCCAAAAATAATAAACAACAGCCACGAGTGTATTAATACAC
>NZ_JAHWLU010000280.1:0-568 GCF_022134725.1 Buttiauxella sp. S19-1 | reverse complement strand
TCGACCTTTGGTTTCTGCGGGCGATTCGGGCGCCAGGTGCGGTCTCCCGGTATGGCCACAAACCGGTTGGTGAGGGTGGTCCCCTCGCCGCGACTGCCGTGCAGGGCCTGTGGCTGTTCCCCGGTCATCGCACTGCTGATGACCTGCCATTGCCGGTTGTGGCTTTTTATCGGGTGGCCGGAAAGGGGGAAGCGCACGCCCGGCGACAGCGCCGGAGAGTTGCTGGTGCCGGTGGCGGTTTCGGCCTGGTTACGCCAGGCGTCCAGTTTATAGCGGGTGAAATCTTCGCCGTGCTGTTCATCCTTAAAACGCCCCGGATAATCCAGCACTTCATACTGTGTGCGCTGGCCATTCAGGCTCTGTGCTTTCTGGCGATAGCCCCCCGGCCAGTCCGGCATCTTAAAGGTGTAATCCAGGCTGGTGACCGATGATGGCGCAATGCCCGCTTCGTGACGAAACACACTGATGTGCTCCGTGGTGGTTCCAGTCGATACATTCGGATTAAAGGGAAAGGCATCCTGCCGCCTGCGCAGGCCGGTCACATCATCAGTCAGCATCAGCCGCTGCC
>NZ_JAHWLU010000279.1:0-578 GCF_022134725.1 Buttiauxella sp. S19-1 | reverse complement strand
GTGTGGTCACGGGTGACTTTCAGGGTCTGGTCATTGCGTACCGTGATACTGCGGTCGTGCGCCACGGTGATGTTCTGGTCATGCCCGCCGGCATTCTCTTTGCCGACCTTCACCGTCTGCCCCAGACCGACGGTGATGCTCTGGTTATTACCAATAGTCTCGGTGTGGTCGACTTTCACATCAGTGGTGCGGTTATTGAGCACCTCGGTGTCCATGTTTTTCTGCGCATGGAGATACACCTGCTCATTAGCTGTCGCATCGTCGAACTTCAGTTCGTTAAACCCGCTACCCTTATAGGTTTTTGAGCGCAGGGTCATCTGCGTCTTTGTGCCAGGCAGACTGCCCGGTGAGCGGTTATCTTCATGATACGTACGCCCCATCACGATGGGCTGGTCCGGGTCACCGTTGAAGAAATCGACTATCACTTCCTGGCCGACACGTGGTATCGCCAGGTGACCGAACCCGGCACCGGCCCACGCCTGCGACACCCGTATCCAGCACGAGCTGTCTTCTGTTTCGCCGTGATAACGGTCCCAGCGGAATTTCACCCGCACCCGCCCGTGTTCGTCGCAGAAAAT
>NZ_JAHWLU010000278.1:0-588 GCF_022134725.1 Buttiauxella sp. S19-1 | reverse complement strand
CGGTGTGGTCGACTTTCACATCAGTGGTGCGGTTATTGAGCACCTCGGTGTCCATGTTTTTCTGCGCATGGAGATACACCTGCTCATTAGCTGTCGCATCGTCGAACTTCAGTTCGTTAAACCCGCTGCCCTTATAGGTTTTTGAGCGCAGGGTCATCTGGGTTTTCGTCCCCGGCAGACTGCCCGGCGAGCGGTTATTTTCATGATACGTACGCCCCATGACGATGGGCTGGTCCGGGTCGCCGTTGAGGAAATCGACTATCACTTCCTGGCCGACACGCGGTATCGCCAGGTGACCGAAGCCGGCACCGGCCCACGCCTGCGACACCCGTATCCAGCACGAGCTGTCTTCTGTTTCACCGTGATAACGGTCCCAGCGGAATTTCACCCGCACCCGCCCGTGTTCGTCGCAGAAAATTTCCTCCCCCGGCGGGCCGGTGACCACCGCACTCTGCGGGCCATCGACCTTTGGTTTCTGCGGGCGATTCGGGCGCCAGGTGCGGTCTCCCGGTATGGCCACAAACCGGTTGGTGAGGGTGGTCCCCTCGCCGCGACTGCCGTGCAGGGCCTGTGGCTGTTCCCCGGTCA
>NZ_JAHWLU010000277.1:0-592 GCF_022134725.1 Buttiauxella sp. S19-1 | reverse complement strand
GCTTAAGCTACGTCGGAAGATCGAGGTCTTCAGGTCGGATACAAGCTTCCTCCGTTTCATGTAACCGGTAGCTAACCAGCTACCGGTTCAAGATACAAGGTCGGATAAGCGCAGCGTCATCCGACACAACTGGCGTAAATGGTGGATGACGCTAACGCTTATCCACCCTACAAAAACCCTTTGTCAGCAAAAAAAACTCTCTCATAAAGAGAGGGCAGAGACTGATGACAAACTTCTTCGTAGGTCGGATAAGCGCAGCGTCATCCGACACAACTGGCGTAAATGGTGGATGACGCTAACGCTTATCCACCCTACAAAAACCCTTTGTCAGCAAAAAAAAGCTCTCTCATAAAGAGAAGGCAGAGACTGATGACAAACTTCTTCGTAGGTCGGATAAGCGCAGCGTCATCCGACAAACTGGCGTAAATGGTGGATGACGCTAACGCTTATCCACCCTACAAAAACCCTTTGTCAGCAAAAAAAAGCTCTCTCATAAAGAGAGGGCAGAGACTGATGACAAACGTCTTCGTAGGTCGGATAAGCGCAGCGTCATCCGACACAACTGGCGTAAATGGTGGATGACGCTAACGCT
>NZ_JAHWLU010000276.1:0-606 GCF_022134725.1 Buttiauxella sp. S19-1 | reverse complement strand
AACCATCACTATAACCCCAATTAAACTCACTACATAGACAACCTGCAAAAATAAGCTCAAGAGCATTATACTTAAAAAACACCTTGCTTACGGAATATAACTTAATGAAAAACTTTAAACATTGGTTAACACTTTTTTTAATTATATTTACATGCTACTCTGTTCATGCAACAACATGGTCTTATCTGGCAACATCTCCGTCAGAAGATAAAGCTTACTCGTTACCTGCCTCTGAGATTGAGTCATTACCTATGGCCTGGTTTAAAACCACTAACGGCCACGGCCAAACCCTAAGCATATCGAAAGATTTAATCGACTGTAATAAAGGTAGATATACAATTAAAGAAGTTAATAAGTATAGCATTACAGGGCAAATGCTGATCAGCGATGTTTTTACGTTTAATCACTGGAATGAAATCACGCCAGATTGATCCTACCCGCGAATAGTGGACACGAGACTAAGTGAGTAAACTCTCAACCAGAGGTGATGTGATGGACGCCCCTTCCCAGCCTAAGTTCTGCCACACTTATGCTGAATGTCTATTCGCAGAGGAACAACATCATGAACTCGATAAAAGTTGTCGGGATCGATTTAGCTAAGTCTGT
>NZ_JAHWLU010000275.1:0-654 GCF_022134725.1 Buttiauxella sp. S19-1 | reverse complement strand
ACCCTCTTCCGCTATGACACCCTCTGCCGTCTGGTCGAAGCAAAGAACGATGATGCTACCGTCAATTATGAATATGATGAGGCCGGGCGCATTACTGCCGAAACCCTCAACGGCCGACGCACGGAATATACATGGGAAAAAGAACGCGACTATATCTCACAACGCACCACTGAAGGACTCACCGAACACTTCACCCGTGGATTAATGGGAGAGCTGGAACAGTGGCAACTGGCCGGCCATGCACCACTGACCTTCACCCACGACCTGCGCGGCCAGGAAATCACCCGACAGAGTGACACCGGCTTCCGCCAGCAACTGGGTTACACACCAACCGGGATGCTGACGCAGCAACAGGTCGGCAATCCGGCAGAGCTGAATCCGCACGACCGGCGCAACAAAACCCTGCAACGTCAGTGGCTGTACGACAAGGCTTACAACATGACCATGATTGCAGACTCACTGCGCGGTACCGCAGTTCACACCCTGACGGCGAACGACCAGATAAGTCACGCCACCTGGACCGGCAGCAGCAGTGTGCCGATGCGCGAAGAACGCTTCACCTATGACCAGAACCTCAATATCACCCGCCGCCAGACCTGGGTGAATGACGTACTGGAAAGTGAGGCCTACCAACAGCAGCAGCATGGCCGGGTC
>NZ_JAHWLU010000274.1:0-663 GCF_022134725.1 Buttiauxella sp. S19-1 | reverse complement strand
TTTCTGTATATCCTTCCCCATCCGTTTCCCCACGAGTTTGTGTTCCATCCTCAAAAAATGCTATATAGCGCGTATCCAAATAAGGCATCCCTTCATCATCCGTACAATGCAATTGAAGAATATATTCCTCAGATTCATCCTTATCTTCCGGCTCATCTTTCCCGCCTGAGTCATCCCCACCTCCAGAGCCATTTCCACCACCATCACTCCCGTATCCGTCCTGCGGTGGCTCATCTGGCGAATTACCATCTTCACCCGTCAGCGCATTCAGCACCGCCGGTAATTGCGTCGGCACCGGATTACCCGGACTGCCACCGCTGTTGAGGTTGATTTTCAGCCCGCTGATGTCCACGCCACCAGGATGGATGACGATAAATGAGCTGCCCATTTTCAGGGTGATTTTTGTATTGCTCTGCAGCACGATATCGCCCTGTGCATCCGTGCCCAGCGCACCGGCCACTTTCTGGGCCAGGTCGCCTTTGACCTCCAGGCTGTGGTTACCTTCCACCAGGCTGAGGTGGTCTTTCGTGGTTTTGTGCGCCTGGCTGCCGTCGACTGTTACTTTGCGGTCATTTGCCACAGTCAGCGCGTCATCACGGCCGGTATTCACGGTGTGGTCACGGGTGACTTTCAGGGTCTGGTCATTGCGTACCGTGATACTGC
>NZ_JAHWLU010000273.1:0-672 GCF_022134725.1 Buttiauxella sp. S19-1 | reverse complement strand
CAATTCTACATGATGATGATCTTCTAAAAGAAAATTTTGGAATTGCACTATCAAATTTGGTGTCAAGTAATTCAGATATATATGCTTTCAATACTAGTGTATTAGATGAAAGGATTTCGTCAAGTAAGCCAAAGTCACACGCTTTTTATAGCATTGTAAAGCATATTTATACATCCGTTCGAAGTTTTAAGCATAAATTTAGAAGAGAAATTGATATAAAGAAACTTTTTTATCTTAACGTTTTTATGGGTACTCTTGCTGTCGTAATAAACAGAGAAAAAGCAGTTTTGTTAGACGGATTTGATGAAAGTTATTATCCGATAGCTGATTATCATTTTTGGACTAAGTGGATAATCGCGTATGGACCTATATATATCGAACCTATATTTGTTGCATCTTATCGAATTCGTGAGAATGAAACAATGAAACAGGAGACAATTGATTTATTCATCGAAAAAGATTATCAACTCAGAAAAGAAATATGCAATAGTGTCATCTCTATGAACAAATATAATAAACTAATCAAACTTTTGAAATCTAGAGATAGTATGCTCTTTAATTTCTCATGGAGTAACAATGAAAATATATATAAAAAGAATTTAGTCAATATTATTAGGTATTTTATAATTAGACTGCGCTGTGCAATTTCTTTTATTTAATATTATTAATGAC
>NZ_JAHWLU010000272.1:0-672 GCF_022134725.1 Buttiauxella sp. S19-1 | reverse complement strand
ATATCATCCCGGCATTACTGCTCTGTGCCGTATTCAATGCCTGTGCCAGCGACGCTGAAAATAATATCACCGATGATTATGTCACTGACTGGAATGCCGTCACCGAGGGGCAAATTGCGCCGACCTTCCCGCTCGGCACAGATATAATCAAACTGTGTAAAACGGCAGCACCTGAACAATTTCGGCGCGAGATTATTCACCAGTGGGAACAAAAGACCGGCACTCATATGACGCAGAACGCTTTCCTGTCTGAGGACTTGCAGCTATTTGACCGTCTGGCAACCCTTTCCTGCCTTGAAGGTGCTGATTATCAGCATCAAGGAAATGGCGATCTTTTAATCAAATCACTGAATGCTCAGTTGCGGGTTTTAGATGCTAAAGACGGCAATGATGCTTTTGAACAAATCAAAACCATGGAATTCCAGACGGGTATTCTGACCGCCAGATACGGAACCAGTCTTGAGAAAAAAAGAACACATGGCGGTACATGATTTTTTAATCATTTAAAATGGGTGGATGTTGCTGAGACTAATCCACTCGACAATAATTTATTGAGAGAATGAATGATGTTAATGCCATACATTACCCTGATAAAACACTTGTTGAAAAAATACACCTAAGCGAAAAATAACATTCCTCAGCTAACTCTATGAAATCATTATTTCCTTTTAC
>NZ_JAHWLU010000271.1:0-692 GCF_022134725.1 Buttiauxella sp. S19-1 | reverse complement strand
GCTGCTGGTACTGTATTCAGCGTGGTTGTCGAGGCTGCTCCAGCCCAGCGTCCCGGTGTCGAGGCTGTTTTTGCTGGCTTCCGCCGTGCTGGCAATCACCGCACCATCCAGCTGCGTATGTTTGCCGACGGTAATATCGAACCCTTTGTCCCCGGCAAATAACCCGCTCTGCTCGCCGACGCTGGCGTATTCACTGTCAGTTTTGCTCTGGTTGATAACGCCGGGATACATTTCTTGCGCGATGAACTCGCCGATGGTGGCACCCGATGCGCCTGACAATGCGCTATTCGCACCGAGAGCCGCGTAGGTAATCAGATTGGCTTCTCGATTAAATAGTCGTTTTCTATAATGTTGTTAAAGAACATGATGCTGTTTCGCTAAGAAGGCTGCAGAATCCATATGAGCCGTTTTTACAACCGCCATCCCAGCCTGCACCTGAAGGGCGACTGGCTGGAAGAGGCGGGAGGCGGGATTCGGAACAGATACACCGGTTACCATCAGTGTTGAACGCGGGCAACTGGTGATCAGGCCGTTAGTTGCTGAGTGACAGGTAAAAAGATCCCGGCGTAAGGGCCGGGATTATATATTTAATAAAAATCGTCTTGTTTTAGCTGCTTACCTGTTGCAACCACTTCATCCTTATCAAAAGATAACAGGTATTCTTCATCGTAAAGTTTCACAGAGTATCCATA
>NZ_JAHWLU010000270.1:0-694 GCF_022134725.1 Buttiauxella sp. S19-1 | reverse complement strand
AGATAACATTATTTGGTTATTTTATTTTTTCAACTCTATCGGTTGCTGGTGATTTAACGGTTGTGAAGTATGGATATGGCCTAAAAGGTAGAGGTGGAGTTAAATATGAAGATATAGTTACCCACCCAATATCTGATACGGACGATCCATATTTTCCTTCTTATTTTGCAATAGATGACAACAACAAACAGTTTAATGCTTCAATTAAACTTTCTATTACACAAAAGGACAACGAATATTGGGCTACCGTTACGATTAATAACTCAGGAGAAAAATCTTTTTATATTCGTAGTTTAGAATTCCCGTCAATACCGCCATCTCAAACAAAAAATAAAAACCTAACATTCATGTTGTGTGGAAGAAACTTTATCATCACAGCAGGAAACATATTACTAGATTATTTAGGAGGAGTGTGTGATTATAGAGGAGATTTCGAAAAGAGTGAATGGACTGAGTTTACACCAAAAACCTCCCTATCGTACACCGTAATACTTAATGATAACTCCAAATTTCTTCCCGATAAAAGAAATTACAACGTCGGAACCACTGAATACAATTTAGTCAATGATGATTGGTTCTTAAGCCGTTCCATTTATTATTATTTCTTTTCCATATTAGACATGAATCAATCTAACTGCCATATATCAGATGAAGAACGATATATTTTTCCAGAAAGATATGTATGCAACTATTA
>NZ_JAHWLU010000269.1:0-727 GCF_022134725.1 Buttiauxella sp. S19-1 | reverse complement strand
AGCGGTATAGCTGGCTGATTCCGGGCGAACAGTCGGTGTACCTTGCTGCCCTGATTCTGGCGTCGTAGGTTTTGACGGCTCAAGTGGGGTGATTGGCAGTTCTGCTGGCGGCTCAATTGGCACAACAGGTTCTTCCGGGTCGACGGGATCGATCGGTGGCGCAATAGGTTTATTTGGATCAATCGGTACTATTGGCTGTTTTTCCCCCTTGCTGGTCAGATACCAGTTGGCCCCTTTCTGCACCAGGTCGTAGTCATACGCTCCGGCGACAATACGCCCTGATTTGGTGAAGGTACCGTCAGACATGCCTTTGACATCAACAACCTCAATGCCTTCGACCGTTTTCGCACCGTGACCACCAACATTGTTGATCTGCATAAAGGTGTTGCCGCTGGTATTACCGTTGACCAGCAGTTTGTCGGTCACGGAAGCGTCGTCACCCAAAACGGTGTTCATCACCAGAGTACCGTCCTGGCCGTGCCAGTTATTGGCCGTCAGGGTGTGTCCGCTGGTCATTGGTGAGGTCGTTGGCGCGATATAACGGATAGTCCCGGCGAGGTTAACGTCGTTAACTACCGAATCCGCTGTCATATCCCAGCCACTGGATTTATCGATGTTGACGTCGGTTGGGTCAATCCAGCCGGTCAGATTTGCACCGTTACGCAGAGAAAGCGCAGTGTTGTCTTTGGCGATGATATTACTGACTAGCTGTGCGCCGCCGTTGCTG
>NZ_JAHWLU010000268.1:0-738 GCF_022134725.1 Buttiauxella sp. S19-1 | reverse complement strand
GGCAGCGGCTGATGCTGACTGATGATGTGACCGGCCTGCGCAGGCGGCAGGATGCCTTTCCCTTTAATCCGAATGTATCGACTGGAACCACCACGGAGCACATCAGTGTGTTTCGTCACGAAGCGGGTATCGCTCCGTCATCGGTCACCAGCCTGGATTACACCTTTAAGATGCCGGACTGGCCGGGGGGCTATCGCCAGAAAGCCCGGGACCTGAATGGCCAGCGCTCGCAGTATGAAGTTCTGGATTATCCGGGGCGTTTTAAGGATGAACAGCACGGCGAAGATTTCACCCGCTATAAACTGGACGCCTGGCGTAACCAGGCCGAAACCGCCACCGGCACCAGCAATTCTCCGGCGCTGTCGCCTGGCGTGCGTTTCCCCCTTGCCGGCCACCCGATAAAAAGCCACAACCGGCAATGGCAGGTCATCAGCAGTGCGATGACCGGGGAACAGCCACAGGCGCTGCACGGCAGTCGCGGTGAGGGCACCACCCTCACCAACCGGTTTGTGGCCATACCGGGAGACCGCACCTGGCGCCCGAATCGCCCGCAGAAACCGAAGGTCGACGGCCCGCAGAGTGCGGTGGTCACCGGCCCGCCGGGGGAGGAGATTTTCTGCGACGAACACGGGCGGGTGCGGGTGAAATTCCGCTGGGACCGTTATCACGGCGAAACAGAAGACAGCTCGTGCTGGATACGGGTGTCGCAGGCGTGGGCCGGTGCCGGGTTCGGTCACC
>NZ_JAHWLU010000267.1:0-764 GCF_022134725.1 Buttiauxella sp. S19-1 | reverse complement strand
TATCAAGGGGTTGGCGTTAACCCCTTGATACGTTCACCGTTTTCGGGGATTAAAGAGATAACTGAACGCACGGGTGAACGGAAAATCAGCGAGGCTTACAGATCTCACCCTGACAAGATTGCCAGGGAGAGTTGTGTACAAGAGACCGCCTTGGCGATAGGGGAATTTACTTAGTTCTTCTTCACAAACTCTGACTTCAGCTTCATCGGACCAAAACCATCAATTTTACAATCGATGTTATGGTCGCCTTCAACCAGACGGATACCCTTCACTTTAGTGCCAATCTTCAGCATTGAAGAGCTGCCTTTCACTTTCAAATCTTTTACTACGGTGACGTTATCGCCATCAGCCAGCAGGTTGCCATTGGCATCTTTAACAATCAGTTGGTCGCTGTCTTGGGCGGGTTCTGCATCATTCCATTCATGCGCGCATTCAGGGCAGATAAACATACCGTTGTCTTCGTAGGTGTATTCAGAATTGCATTTTGGGCAATGAGGGAGTGTCATATTCGTCATCTCTGGAGTCATAGCTTTAAAAATAGCGGTTTCCCGCAAAAGTGGCGAAATTATACATTAAAACCTGGTTTTTGTGTGGATGATTGCCGCTGTGCCTTATCGCATGGGCCAGGAGGAAAACAAAAAGAAATATTTTCACTGCGCAATCAATTGCTAAATTCGCGATGAAAATACACAATTAGTTTATCAAAATGCGTTATTGTATTTTCCTCTGGTTGTCTGATCAGATTTTATCTATATAAATAAAAC
>NZ_JAHWLU010000266.1:0-770 GCF_022134725.1 Buttiauxella sp. S19-1 | reverse complement strand
GTCATAGCGGAATAGGGTGGTGCTGAGTACGCGGGTGCTGTCGCCCTGAGTGACGTCTTCGCGTACGACCTGGTCGGTGACGTTATATACCCGATTAAGGTGGGTGCCATCCGGGAAAGAAGTGCAGATACAGCGGCCTGCGGCGTCGTAGCGGTAATTCAGCGTTCTGCCGGTAAAGTCGGTATCCGCAATAAGTTGCCCGGCTTTGTCGTAGGTCAGACGGTAGTGCTCACCAGCGGCGTTGATGATTTCAGTCAGGCGGGTGAGTTTATCGTAACGGCATTCCAGCCGTTCGCCGTCCGGGCGTATCACCGCCGTCAGCAGGTCGAATGCACCGTATTCATAACGGGTGGTTTTTCCTTCACCGTCAGTAAAACTTTCGGTGAGTTTTTCGCTGTTCTGGTGCATCAGTTCGCGCACACCGTCGGGGCGGTTAATTTCCTCGATGCTGCCCTGCGGCCCGGCATGTTTTTTGCTGTGGCGGAACTGCGTGGTGAAGCCCAGCGGGTCTTTGACGCTCAGCAGACAGCCCAGCATATCCTGTTCTGTGTGTGTGATACCGCCATTCGGGGCAGTGGTTTCCCGCACCTGGTGCAGGGCATCATGGCTCCAGCGCCAGGTCGCGCCGCCGGGAAGAATGTGGGCCAGTAAATCGCCCTGTTCGCTGTAGCTGAACTGCTGGCTCCGGCCCTGCGGGTCAGTGAGGCTGACCACGCTGCCGAGCTCGTCGTAAGCCCACAGCCATTGCTGGTCGCCCGGTGTGGTCAGGC
>NZ_JAHWLU010000265.1:0-798 GCF_022134725.1 Buttiauxella sp. S19-1 | reverse complement strand
AAATAATTGGAATTATCATCATAAGACGCGATTATAATTTTGGAAATTATTTATATAAAAATAATAATCCCACGGAATTACCTGTAAGGTACACCTTGTACCGGTGAGAACCCATGGCCTAGTTTGGACATAAATTAAGAAACCCTGAATCAAGGGGTTGTGGTTGTCTTCATTCGGATTACTCTGAAATACGGTTGTGCTACCGTCAGTATTGGTTATCGTTTCGGATGTGTAGCGTTAACAATGGCTCCTGCCTGTAGTTGTTCATTTCTATGCTGAGGAGTTGAAGCTCAGTAAAACGGACTTTACGTATAGCGATCTACTTCATTAGTAGGATGAGTATGCCGTAAGATCTCTAAATGTGAATACCACGATTATGTGGGGTACTTATAAGCCTGCTCCATTCAGAAACAGAATTCTGGCATCATAAACACTTATCTGAACGGAGATTGTGCCGATGAAAAAGCCACGATTCACCGAATACAGATTGGCTTTGTCCTGAAGGCGGCTGAGTTGGGTATTTCATTACTTTCCAACGATCACTTACTCCTGATATGCACAATTATGTGACCACCAGAAACGAACTGAAACGTTCAATCAGCTAACTCTTAGCTGAGGTTTCTTTGTTGAATCATGTATAACATGCTGATTTTAAATAACAAATTCAAGCAATCATAAAACAAAAAAATTTTTACTTTCTATCTCATTGAAAGTATTAAAAATTAAAAATAAATTCTCGTTATTTCACGTAAGGGGTGAATCAGAAAGGAAATATTTTTTCAAAGCAAAGAGTGCATT
>NZ_JAHWLU010000264.1:0-820 GCF_022134725.1 Buttiauxella sp. S19-1 | reverse complement strand
AGTGAGCGGTGCGGCACAGGCCGATGCGGTGACGGTAAATGGCGGCACCGTACACTTTCAAGGTGAGCTGGTGAATGCTGCCTGTTCGGTAAGCACCAAGTCTGCCGATCAGATTGTGAAACTCGGCCAGTACCGTACCGCGGCGTTCACTAAAGTGGGTGACACTTCAGCGCAGATCCCTTTTACCATCGTCCTGAACGATTGTGATACCAGCGTATCCACACTGGCTTCTGTGGCTTTTTCAGGCCAAACGGATGGCACTGACCCAACGCTTCTGGCTATTAACTCTGGTGATAACAGCACCACCGCAGGCGGCGTAGGTATCGAAATTCTGGACAATAAATCGCAAGTATTGACCCCGGATGGCAGCACATTCTCTACCGCGAAAACTTTGGTTGATGGCACCAACACCTTGCCATTTACCGCGCGTTATAAAGCGACCGCTGCTACTGCAACAGCAGGCCAGGCGAACGCAGATGCCACCTTCGTGATGAAATACGAGTAATCGGACCAGGCAGGGATGACGATAGCCACAGGGATGAGGCTAAACAGAAGATTATTATTCCGCATGCCGCACCTGGCTCTGTTACGTCGATTAATAATAATGATGGTGCTTTGTAATGACGACTTTATTTAAACCAGGTCTGGCGGTAATGCTGTGCCTGTTATTAACATGTTTTAATGTGCATGCTGCTGGAGGCGTTGCTCTGGGGGCAACACGAGTTATTTATCCGGCCGATGCCAAACAAACTTCGCTCTCAATTAATAATAGCGATGACAAAGAGCGTTATTTGGTGAATTCGTGGATTGAGAATAATCG
>NZ_JAHWLU010000263.1:0-892 GCF_022134725.1 Buttiauxella sp. S19-1 | reverse complement strand
GCGGCAGGTACATCCCATTTTGAGAGTAAGCGTGAATTGATCCGCTTTGTATGGCTTTCTTCACCTGTGTTTTTTGTGTACTTCTTGATTAGATTATTGCGTGGTTCGGCATTATTTTCTACATACTTGATATTAGGTGCGGTTTGCATATTAAATTATGCAAATAACAAAAAAATCTCGTTTACTGGAGAACCTATATCATTTAACGACATTTTATCTGGAGTGAATTTAGGGGTTGCTATAAAATATATCACCCAGGAAACATGTGTGGTGATATTTATTTTTATTGTGCTTGGTTTCTTTTTGTTTATGTTAGGGCGGAACTTTCCTACTTCAAGAAAAAATAACTTGCTGCTATTTTCTCTTTTTATGCTAACAATACCTTTTTCATTTTCTGCTTATTTTAAAACTATTTTAGGTGAAACAAATCCCATAGCTCAAAGAGTAAATCTTTTAGGTGTAAAGTATGATGTTATCTATTTTTCATGGGATTGGCCATATAATGTTAACGCCCATGGCTTACCTATGCATCTTATCCAAACTAGTGTTAGAAAATCTATACCCACAGCATCAAGGGAAGAAAAGGAATATTTTTCCCGTGGTAAGTCTTCTGCGGTGGATGCTAGTTCGAAAACAATAATTTACATTTTATGTGAATCTTGTTGGTATGATAATGATAATTTTAAAGATTATTTTCAACCATTATTGAATGCTGGATACAAAACATTTAGAGCGAAATCACCTCTGTATGGTGGTGGGACGGCAAATGCTGAGTTCGAAATGCTTACCGGTCTTCCTAGTAATTCAGGCGTTCTTTCTGGAATAATTTATCAAGAATATGCCAGTCTTATTAAAAATAATGCTAATACATTACCAAACATTCTACACAATA
>NZ_JAHWLU010000262.1:0-903 GCF_022134725.1 Buttiauxella sp. S19-1 | reverse complement strand
ATATATATATTTTTCCCACTACTCCCTTTGCTCTGTTTATAATCCTGATCATTTGGCAAATCATCCGTCCCCACACCTCCCCACGGCCCCCTGGATTTTATTTTATCCTCCTCACTAGCCCATGTTGCACCTTTAGGCTCAACGCGGTAAAAGTGAGATACTTCATGACACAGTGTACTGGCCCTGGAGTCAGCGCCCATCGGATTTTTTTTGCAAAAATTATACCCTATATGTATTTCAAGGCCATCCTTGTATTGCTCTGGAGAACATGTCCATGTAGCTGTGCGCTCTACAAATGCTGAATACTGACTGGTGAAAGTACGATTAACAAAATTACCATATTTATAAACCTTCTTATCCGGTACAGGAGCTAACTCTGGAATACATGGATCAGGTAGAGAAACCTCAACAGGGTTAGCATCAACATGTAACTGGCTCATAATGTTATACATCCTATCAACTGCTTTTCGCATAAATTCGACAACAGTAATGGTTTCCACTTCTGATGGTGAATAAGTATTTTTATTTTTCATATCACAGATATAAAATACATCATCAATATAGGCATCACCGTCCACCCCCATTATATCCTTAAAATCATCTTTTTCTTTTTTACCCCATTTTGCCAAATCCCTTTGTCTCTTATTTAAAACTTTCAATGCGTCTAATAGTGCTGGATTCATCATTTTTACAAAATCATTAGTTATCACTATGGTCTGACCATATTGCTTACTGTATTTTTTTGCCGCTTTGGTTTCGACTTCAGTGCAAACAAATCCTGCTGGTGTTTTTGCCATTTTCACGCTCAAGCAATAATAAGAAATTGATTAATCTTACATGCTAATATCCATGTAAAAATCCTTACTGACGATTATTTTCTAACCCAATATTATTCATACACAC
>NZ_JAHWLU010000261.1:0-912 GCF_022134725.1 Buttiauxella sp. S19-1 | reverse complement strand
AGGTACAACGTCTGGTGGTGAAGCATCACAGTGAATGGCTGAAGGATGGTATGTCGGCGTTGTGGCAGGCGGCTCTGGATGAACAGGAAAAAAGCTACCCTGAACTGGCATTGTATAATAAGGAGTACGTTAACAAGCTGGTGTGGATGAAGGATGTGCCGGAAATCCGCAGAAGTGATGCCTTGTGGCATATGCATCCGGTGGTGTTTTTGGATGCTCTTAACTTTGTGAATACACAATGTTATTGCTACAAACAAGGAATTGTTGATAGTCCGTGCCAATCGGGAAGGCAAGATATAACTAAGGAGAATTTTGAAGTTCTTTCTGACCAACTGGGTATAGAACGAGAAGTTTTAAGAGCAATTGCAGTAGCTGAAACGGGTGATAAGATACCGTTTAAACAATATGTAAGTGGTGTGAAACACGCAACCATCCTATATGAAAGGCATTTCATGAAAAGATTATCCTTGGTTCAGGGGATAAGCCCTGAAACAGTTCATGATATAGAGTCTACTGAGCCGAATATTATACATTCGTATGATAGTAGTTATCGTCATGGATTAGATAGTGAACAATACGAAAGATTGCTAAGGGCTCGTGAGATTAACTACGATGCTGCAAATATGTCTTGTTCTTGGGGGAAGTTCCAGGTTATGGGCGAGTATTATCATCACTTGTATGAATCAACTAAAGAATTAGTTGATTCACAAAACTATTGTGCATTGCAGCATCTGCAATACTTTAAAGTGTTTCTTGTTGAGGAGAAACGAATGCTTCAACCAATGAGAGATAAGGATTGGTTAAGTATTGCTAGAAAATATAATGGCACTGGTCAGATAGGTTATGATGAAAAGATTAAAAATGCCTATGATTATTTGAAGGATGAGTGGTGATAAATGAGTGTATATAATA
>NZ_JAHWLU010000260.1:0-936 GCF_022134725.1 Buttiauxella sp. S19-1 | reverse complement strand
AAGTATAACAGTGGATGTTCCGAGTGGATACAAAGTTGTTATTGTTCCTTCTTCTGTAACTGTCTCACAAGCTATTAGTGTACCTCAAACTGTGTATGTGGCGCCACCTGTCGCTCCAGTATCGACCTTTCATCCACGAGCTAGACATGCGGCCAGTGTTGCGGAGGGGATGGTTATTGAACACCAATATGATGATCATCATTAGATAAAAAGGCAGATGAGAAATAGTAGCCAAACAATGTTTTTTTAATTTGGTTTCCATGGAATTGTCAACCTATTGGAATTTTTTCTATATTCTAGTATAGGTCATTTTAAATTACATCTAAAACTGTTTTGAAGTAAATAATATATATTTTTCTATTATCTACATGCAAATTTTAAGTATACATTGGCCCGATTTAAAAAAACATAATAATTTCAAGTTGCATTTTGCCTTGCATGATATTTTTGTCGACCTTCGAGTTTTTCATAGTTCACTAATGTTAGCAGCCCTTTGCTAATTATGACTTTGCCATTAACTTTCATCTAAGCAATGGTTTTCATTGCGGAGATTCGGGACGGATTGGTTCTGCTCTGAATATAATCACCTGCTGACATTCGCATGCGTACGATATTATTCTTTGCAGACAGCGCTAACGGGTATGAAACTATTGTAAATACTCTGCATAATCGTGCTGTTCACAGGCTATTTTTCTTGCTGCAGGTAGCATTACTCTATTTATTGTCAAGGTTGAGTGTTTTTTTTTGTTATTAATGAATTTATAGGAAATTAATGATTATTATTTAATGATGCTGAATTTTGTTTGCTCATACACTTGTTATTGAATGGTAAAGTGGTTTTCACTATATAATTGCCCCAAATCAGTCCTGGTGTGATATTCTATATAAATGCTCGGTCATAAACGATATGAAAATAGTTTTTTTATCAAGTAATAC
>NZ_JAHWLU010000259.1:0-953 GCF_022134725.1 Buttiauxella sp. S19-1 | reverse complement strand
ACCACAGTGAATACGTTACAACTTTCCATCGTTCATCGCTTACCACACCGTTATCGTTGGTTGGCGGGTTTTGCAGGTTCCCGAGTTGAACCGATTCCGCAAAGCGGGCAGAGCGCTGAAAATTGCCTGATTGGTCTCAAATTGTTGAGCGACAACAGCGATTCTGCATGGCCAACAATGCATAAATTAAGCCTCGCATTGCGAGATATCGAAGTAGATTCTTCGGTCGTGGAATGTGAAGGTGAGCCGTGCTTATTTGTGAATCGTCAGGATGAGCTTGCAGCAACTTGCCGACTGAAAAATTTTGGTGTTGCTATTGCTGAGTCTTTCTCCAGCGCGAATCCTTTTTGACTCTAAAATCTGCGAGTCAGGCAAGTGCAAGTAACTGGCGTGTGTATTCCGCCTGGGGTGCAGCAAAAATTTGCTGGCAGGCTCCTTGCTCGACCACCTCTCCCTGTCGCAATACCACAACCTGATGACATAACGATTTCACCACGCGCAAATCATGGCTGATAAAAATGTAGGCCAACTGATGCTTCTCTTGTAACGACTTCAGCAGTGCCAGAATTTGCGCTTGTACCGAACGATCCAGAGATGATGTCGGTTCATCAAGAATCATCAATTCCGGTTGTAAAATGAGCGCTCTGGCAATCGCAATCCGCTGTCTTTGTCCGCCAGAAAACTCTGCTGGATAGCGATGCATCGTTTGTGGATCTAACCCCACTTCCTGCATGGCAACGCTAACTTTCTGCTCACGTTCGGCTGCACTTAACGCAGGCTGATGGACGCGCAAACCCTCTTCAATGATCTGCAAAACATCGAGCCGTGGATTAAGCGACGAATTTGGGTCCTGAAAGACGACCTGGATGCGGTTACGCAGTGGTAGCAGCTTTTTGCGATTGAGAGAGTGCAGCGGCTTTCCGTCAAACCAGATCTCTCCGCTGGAGTGAATC
>NZ_JAHWLU010000258.1:0-981 GCF_022134725.1 Buttiauxella sp. S19-1 | reverse complement strand
ATCCATATTAAATATTTATAAGTTTCTTACGTTAAAGTCACTCGAATTAATAAACGGGGATAACCTTAACAGACTGGTACGACCCTTAATACCCCAAATTATTTCTGGCGGTTGTAAAGGAATAGTGACATCACGGTTGGCGGTGATAACCACGCCACCACACTACTAAATTTAGTAGGGCGACAATCGCACCGGCCACGCACACGCCATTCCATCCGGCATGTTGATAAGCACTGGCGGAGATCAGCGAACCTGCGGCCCCGCCAATAAAGTAGCTGGTCATATAACCGGCGGTCAGACGATTTCGCGCATCCGGCATCATGCGGTAGATAACCGTCTGGTTAGTGATATGTACGCCCTGAACGGTTAAATCCAGCACCAGAATCCCGATGATCAATGCGATAACGGAATACTGCCCCATCGCGGTTGCAATCCAGGACACTAACAACAGCACCAGCCCAATAGTCGTGGTGAGATGGGCTTTGCCTTTGTCCGCAAACCCGCCAGCGGGACGCGCACCCAAAGCACCCGCAGCACCCGCGAGGCCAAACAAACCAATCACGCTTTCCGAGAAATTAAAGGGCGGTGACGCCAGCAGAAACGCCATCGACGTCCAGAGAATACTGAAGTTGGCAAAGGTCAGGCAGCCGAGCAAAGCGCGGGTCCGCAGCAGCGGAGTTTTGATAAACAAGCCGAATACCGACGACAACAATTGCGGATAATTCAGATGGGTGTCGGATTTCACTTTTGGTAAACCACGCCACAAAGCCAGCGCCATCACCACCATTAATACACTTGCAACCCAGTAAACGGTGCGCCAGCCGCCAATACCTGCCAGTAACCCGGCTACAGTACGTGCCAGCAAAATCCCCAGCAGCAGCCCGCTCATAATGGTGCCGACCACTTTGCCGCGCTTTTCCGGCTCCGCAAGCGTTGCTGCCAATGGCACAAGAATCTGGGCGACCACCGAGAACAAGCCGG
>NZ_JAHWLU010000257.1:0-987 GCF_022134725.1 Buttiauxella sp. S19-1 | reverse complement strand
ATACTTACCTTTTGCTAAGGTAAGGCATTGATTCCAGTTTCCAAACATTCCATAATTACTATTGTTTTTATAATATACAAGTGGTTTATTTTTGAATTCGATCATCTCATTGATCGCAATATCATCATTTTCTGGGTCATTATCGACAACAATGATTTCCACATTGAAATTAAATGTATTTGCATATACGCTGCGTAACGTTTCCTTCAATAATTCAAACCGTTTATATGTAGGTATTGCAATACTCAGAATAATATTTTCGCTATTTTCAGCAGAAGAATTAATTATGCAGCGATTAGGCTTTACACTCATCATTACGAAAAAAGTCCTTATAAACAGACAATGGCCATTTCCAGTTGTTATACATTAACTGAATTATACCTTGAGCTAAGATTAATCCAATTATTCCCAGGTCAGTGAATTTAAGTAGCGAAAATGAAAGAATTATAATCAGAAAACCTGATATCAAAGCTGGTTTTACAAATGGGATTTTATTTCCTGTCGTAATGATTGTTGCACAGACAGAATGAATTAATTCAAGAAAATAGATAATTGCCAGAATGACTAGATACTTATCCGCCAAAAAGCCCACTTTGGAATGGAATACATCAATAATAATATTTGATAATAGATAAAAACAGCCAAAACCTACAATATAAATAGTGGCCGAGAGCCCTATTATTTTAATAATTAAATCTCGCAGATTACGTTTATCATTTGTTAGCACAAGCCTAGATAGTTCTGGAACCTTTATTGTCACAAAAACATTACCAACGGCTAGTAACGCCATATAAACTTGCAATGTAAACGTATACTCCCCTGCAAGGGATAAAGGTAGGAATATACCTGCAATCAAGACTGTAGCCCGACTGATCATGAAACTACCAAGACTAACCGTCCCTAGTTTAATTGTATTATGAGCTATATAAGGAATAGTAGACTCATTCTGCCCTGTATTTCTCTTCGATTCTTTAATATATATATTAC
>NZ_JAHWLU010000256.1:0-1013 GCF_022134725.1 Buttiauxella sp. S19-1 | reverse complement strand
GTATTAATACTTATCGATTAACAGCTGCCATGATTGGGGCTATCATCTGGTGAGATTTCTAACGTTCTAAGAGGACTATGTGGTGGGTAAAAAACCGATGTACCGTCAGATTGCCGATGCTATCCGCTTGCAGGTGGAAAACGGTGAATTGAAAGCGGGTGACGCACTGCCCACAGAATCAGCGCTTCAGGCACAGTTTGCGGTGAGCCGGGTGACTGTCCGTCAGGCGCTCAAACAACTCACCGAACAGCAAATCATCGAGAGCATTCAAGGCAGCGGTTCATACGTTAAAGAGGAAAAGGTCAATTACGACATTTACCAGTTGACCAGCCTCTATGAAAAACTGGCCGACAGAAATGTCGAAACCCACAGCGAAGTGCAGATTTTTGAAGTTACTAAAGCGGATGACATTCTGGCCGCCCACCTGCAACTGGCGGTCGACGACAAAGTCTGGCATGTGAAACGCGTGCGTTTCATTAAACAAAAACCCGTTACGCTGGAAGAAACCTGGATGCCACTCACGCTGTTCCCCGATCTCACCTGGGAGGTGATGGAGAATTCGAAATATCACTTCATCGAGAACGTGAAGAAGATGGTTATCGACCGCAGCGAACAAGAGATAATTCCGGTGATGCCATCTGAAGACGTCGTTAAAGCGTTGGGAGTTGATGCCAGCAAACCGGTTCTGGAAAAGGTGTCGCGTGGCTATTTAAGGGACGGACGGGTGTTTGAGTTCAGCCGTAACGTATTCAAAAGTGATGATTACAAATTTACGTTAGTGGCGCGGCGTAAGCATTAAATTTGTTAAAGCCCTTCCACTTATTTCCCTCATAGCATCATTGAATTCACTACATCAAATGGTGCTATAAACAGCAATCAGTGAGCAAGAGCGCATTCGTATGCAAACTGTGGAATCGATTTGGGTCTGAATGACTTCATCATTCAAAGAGTGGCAATGCTGAAAATAACAATGATGATATTGCGTTTAATTCACAACACGAATCCCTTCATCA
>NZ_JAHWLU010000255.1:0-1128 GCF_022134725.1 Buttiauxella sp. S19-1 | reverse complement strand
AACTTGTAGTTTTTTATTAAGAAAATCATGTTTTATTTTAAATTCTGTGAATACCTCTGACCAAGTTCTTACATAAAGTTCATACTCGCCTTTATAAACTAGGCCATAATCACCTTTTCCTTTATAAGCCTCCATAATATGTTGGATGTACCCCGTGCTATCATATTTATTTCCGATTAGATAAAATTTCCAAGTCATATTGCTTGCATTGAATTGACTTTCGTTTTTTATAACTTGATAGTATTCATATACCTGGTCTATTTCTTTTTTACCTAATCTTATATTCACAGGGTGCTTAAGCTCAACAACAATATGTTCAATTTTGTTTTCATTCATTCTTTGACGGATCATGAATAAGTCCATCTCTTTCTGTTCGGAAACATGGCCTATTTTGTGTTTTTTTAATTTTTCTCCACGCAAAATATACGCATGACGCCTAACTGCTTCGTTGAAATCCGGTTCTTCAGCACTAACTAATTGGTATTGCTCGCCTAATAACCAATAGTTCCTTTCCATCATTTTCTGTAAGTGTGGAACTTCACCAGCGTACATACTTGGATCATGAACTAGTTTTTCAAATTCAGTTACTGATTTATATCTATCAGTTAATAACTCTATGGTTTTTAATATGGAAGACAATTGAGTTACTTTTAATTGGTCGGAAAAACGTTCTTTTTCTTCTGGTGATAAAGATATAACACTGTCAATTATATTAAAGAAACTTTCAACTTCACCACCATCAATTATTAGTGATAACATTCTAACTAATATTTTTTGCTGGGGTTTATTTAAGTCGCTAAAGAACTTCGGCTCAATTTGATATAATTCCTGAATAGCCTCGCGTAAATCGTCAGCCTTCATTTTTTCCCATTTATTACTATAATTGAAAACAGGGAATATACCTTTTGTTTCGTACATTTCGACAAGTTCCTTAGCATATTCCATTAAAAACGGTTTGCGCTTTGCTCGTAAATAAGCATTAAGTTCATTTACTAATTTTTTATATGTCTCTGAACTTGTACTATTTGAGAATAAATCATCTTGCTTATTGTTGGGAACAAAATTATCAAAGTAAGAACTTTTAACATAGACACTATGATAAAAAGAATCGGATTTATTGTTTAATTG
>NZ_JAHWLU010000254.1:0-1153 GCF_022134725.1 Buttiauxella sp. S19-1 | reverse complement strand
TGTCTAAAGAAAAATTTGAACGTACAAAACCGCACGTCAACGTCGGTACTATCGGCCACGTTGACCATGGTAAAACCACTCTGACTGCAGCAATCACTACCGTTCTGGCTAAAACCTACGGTGGTTCTGCTCGTGCTTTCGACCAGATCGATAACGCACCAGAAGAAAAAGCTCGTGGTATCACCATCAACACTTCCCACGTTGAATATGACACCCCGACTCGCCACTATGCGCACGTTGACTGCCCAGGGCACGCCGACTACGTTAAAAACATGATCACCGGTGCTGCTCAGATGGACGGCGCTATCCTGGTTGTTGCTGCGACTGATGGCCCAATGCCACAGACTCGTGAGCACATCCTGCTGGGTCGTCAGGTTGGCGTTCCTTACATCATCGTGTTCCTGAACAAATGCGACATGGTTGATGATGAAGAGCTGCTGGAACTGGTAGAAATGGAAGTTCGTGAACTTCTGTCTATGTACGACTTCCCAGGCGACGATACTCCAATCGTACGTGGTTCAGCGCTGAAAGCACTGGAAGGCGACGCGGATTACGAAGCTAAAATCATCGAACTGGCTGGCTTCCTGGATACTTATATCCCAGAACCAGAACGTGCTATCGACAAGCCGTTCCTGCTGCCAATCGAAGACGTATTCTCCATCTCCGGCCGTGGTACCGTTGTTACCGGTCGTGTAGAGCGCGGTATCGTTAAAGTTGGTGAAGAAGTTGAAATCGTTGGTATCAAAGATACCGTGAAATCAACCTGTACTGGCGTTGAAATGTTCCGCAAACTGCTGGACGAAGGCCGTGCTGGTGAGAACGTTGGTGTTCTGCTGCGTGGTATTAAACGTGAAGATATCGAACGTGGTCAGGTACTGGCTAAGCCAGGCTCAATCAAGCCGCACACTCAGTTCGAATCTGAAGTTTATATTCTGTCCAAAGATGAAGGCGGCCGTCATACTCCGTTCTTCAAAGGCTACCGTCCACAGTTCTACTTCCGTACAACTGACGTGACTGGTACCATCGAACTGCCAGAAGGCGTTGAGATGGTAATGCCGGGCGACAACATCAAAATGGTTGTTACCCTGATCCACCCAATCGCGATGGATGACGGTCTGCGTTTCGCAATCCGTGAAGGCGGCCGTACTGTAGG
>NZ_JAHWLU010000253.1:0-1166 GCF_022134725.1 Buttiauxella sp. S19-1 | reverse complement strand
GATTATTAACAATCTAACAATAAATATTAAACTGTAAAAAATAACCATGAAACATCCCAATAAAATAAACAACTTGAGAGTAAGAACCTGAGAGTAAATACATTTATTAAAGTACATTTAGCAAAACATTAATTTAACAAAGAAAATTTTCAATATAGAAAAATAAAACTCATACATGCATATAAAAACTGAGATCATCAATACTATTGCTTGCACACAAAAACTAAGAGATCAACAATATCTAGTCGCAACTCCTCGACTCCAAATTAAGTCTTCTCCCACTTATTAATAAAATGAAAGAAGATTAACTGGCACCGATAAAAACCATTGATTTTTAGTTATAAATATAAGCGACTAACATCCTCCATTTTTGCCTGAGCAAAGGTATAGTGTTCTGGCCTAACTCTAATTCTTTTTATTGCTAGTTGCTCCGCCAATGGACTCCCTCCAGAAAAATCTCTTGGGTTCCTACCTTCGGTAATTTTGCATCCCCTTTTGTAAATAAAATTAAATGTTTTAGGGACAAACCCAGAGTAATTCTGGCTAGAGTATTCTGCAAAACTACCTTGTGTTTTTAAAAAGTGAATGATTTTATTGCCAATATGTGTAGATGGTGATGTGCATCGCATATAGGATTGTATCCCATCACCACCGAAAATAGTGGCCCTAAGACTCATTATACTTATACCTTTTCGCTCTAAGGATTGTTTTATATCTTGTAAATTTTGAAGTAATCTTAACTCTGTATCGAAATGTGCACAAAGTATATAATCATGCTGTTCTGATATAGCATATAATCCGATACATGTCTGAACTGCTGGCATAGTAAGATCTAACTCGTCTTTTTTAAAAACACCGTATTGCCCTTGATACACGACTACTCTCATATGTTAACCTTATTCTTTTGATTGATAATAACTATATAATGTAAACATTAAGATGATTGAGATATTTCCGCTTTCTATATCAGGAACAACAAGCGGAGCATGCACGTATTATTCTTTATAAATATCAAATACCCCATAACGACTCGTTTAAAATCAGTCAATTAAAGTCATAATATAATAAATCAACACCATTCAACTTAGGAAACATTTTAGGAACATTAAAAAAACAAATGGGGTGTATTTTTACACCAAAAAAAACACCCCTTATAGCTTATTTAA
>NZ_JAHWLU010000252.1:0-1168 GCF_022134725.1 Buttiauxella sp. S19-1 | reverse complement strand
AAAAGCGGCCCTGGGTGCAGTGATGCGTAAGCTGGTACATATGTGCTTCGGCGTACTGAAAACCCGATTACCATGGGATGAAAATTATGCAGCTACCGCTTGACGTTCAAGACGGTAGCTACGAAGACGTTTGTCATCAGTCTCTGCCCTCTCTTTATGAGAGGGCTTTTTTTTGCTGACATTTAATTCCCTTCTTCACCAGGTGAAGGAAAAAAACAAAATATAAAAAAGCCCCCGCTATTATGCAGAGGCCTGGAGAGGGAATTGAAAATGAAACGATTAGAATGAATAGGCCACACCAACACGATAACGCGTCTGGCGTTCATCTGCGGTTTTACTGCCGCTCACATTACCCAACTCAGCATACGGCGCCCAGTTTTTATCCCATTTATAAGCCACTTTCACGTTATATTCTTGAGAATCCTTCTTATTATTAGAACGGATCTCATATTGGCTTTTCGCATAAACATAGTTCAGCTCAGTACGCCAGTCGCCTAATACAAAGCCTGCCCATAAATCGCCACGGTTCACTTTATCATCATCTTTCTTAGCATCATTTGGGTAGCGCGTATATTCATAACGGTAACGTGCTGCCACGTAAAAACCATTATCAAAGCTATATTGTGCATGTAAATTCGGCTTCCAGATGGTACGGTTATCCGTACTTTCGACCGTTAATGCCGGTGTAATAGCGATATTATTTGATGCTTTCCAGCGCCAGCTAATTTGGTCTTCATGACCATTACCAATCAAATCTGCAAATGGTTCATCTTTATTGGTGCCGCCAGATTTCCATTTTGCTTCAACGCTGAAACCTAAACCATTTTCAAAACGGTGAGAAACGGCAACACGGTCTGCGTTAGTACCAGCATCAATATATTCATGACGTAAATCTACAGTGACTGCCTGTGCTGCAACACTAACACCACAAAGAACAACCACACCCAGAGCTTTCTTCAACATGTTCGCATTCCCTTCATTGAAATATCGTTTCATTTTTATGAAACTGAAGTTTATTTTTAAACGAACATTATTTTAGTGATCGGGATCGTAAAAATTTATGTCAAAATACACACATGGCAATATGTGTGACAGGTATCAAAAAAAGAAACGATCGCGTCCGAAACTTAGCGGAAAACATAAATAAAAATAATAACTAGTTATAAAA
>NZ_JAHWLU010000251.1:0-1174 GCF_022134725.1 Buttiauxella sp. S19-1 | reverse complement strand
GGGTGGGGCGGCTCAATACCTCCAGCATCTGCCGGGGTGATCCTGTCGATGTCGGGACGGGTAGCCTTCTCCAGCAACTCAGCGTACTCACGCTGCCCGGCTCACTACCATTAACGCTCTCCCGCTTCTATCGCTCCCGCTCCAGCCATGGTGGAGTATTTGGCCCAAAATGGACCGATGAATGGTCCCGCTCACTGCATATACAGGGAAATGATCTGCATTTTACCGACCAGGAAGGCGTGGTGCTTTATTACCCCCTGCCCCGTGACGGTATTTTCCAGCAAGCCGCCAACTCCCGGCAGCCCCGTTACCGGCTGACCGGGGACATTAGCGCAGAACTCACCGTTTTTGACCGCCACACACAGCAAACTCTACGCTTTGCTCCTTCTGCTACAGGGACTTTTCTGCTGTCTGCGCTTCACGACCAGTATGGCAACCGCATTGACTTTATCCGCACCAATGATCTGCTGACTGAAATCCGCCACAGCGACGGTTACACACTCGCCCTTGACTGGCAGAACCGGCAACTGATGTGCATTGACCTGGTCACCCCTCAACGCCAGCGCCTTGTCACCTGCCACTATGACAGCAACGGTTTTCTCGCTGAATGCGACACCTTCCAGTTCTCCCATCTGTGGCACGAATACTCTCCTGAAGGGTTTATGACCCGCTGGCGGGATACGGATAAAACCTGTGTCGATATCAGCTATGACGTGCAGGGCCGGGTCATCAGCACACAGTCAACCGAAGGCTATTACAGTGACCACTTTATCTATAACGATGAAGAAAAATGTACCACCTACCAGGATGCGGAGGGCGGAGAAACCCGTTACTGGTACAACGAAGATCGCCTGGTTACCCGCAGCACCGACCCGCTGGGACGGGAAGAAATCACGGTGTGGGAGAACACCCAGCTTCAGTCACGCACCGATGCCCTTGGGCGCACCACTGAATATCACTATAACGATGAAGACGATATCCGCCATGTCGCCATCCCCGGAGGCCACAGTCTCTGGTACGAGTACAACGACGCCGGACAGCTCACCCGCCTGACCACACCGGGCGACCAGCAATGGCTGTGGGCTTACGACGAGCTCGGCAGCGTGGTCAGCCTCACTGACCCGCAGGGCCGGAGCCAGCAGTTCAGCTACAGCGAACAGGGCGATTTACTGGC
>NZ_JAHWLU010000250.1:0-1195 GCF_022134725.1 Buttiauxella sp. S19-1 | reverse complement strand
ACTTGTTATGAATTTTTTTAATCAGTTTTTTCAAGTTTAAAGAAAAGTTCAAGTTTCAGGAGAGTAGAAAATAGGTTAATCAGATTTATGCACTATTAAGAATGGAATATCCTGGTGCTGGTTAAAAGCAATCTTCATTTTGGCTGGTCTCTCTACCGGGGGAAGCACCACCCCAGTAAAGTACTCAACATGTAACCTGGTTATTAGAGGTAAGTCAGGCTAAACGTTATTTCCCCATCCAGTTCCGTTTTATCAGTAATGCCCAGTATATTTGTTGGCTGAACAGTCGCAGCCAACGTTAGAGGGAAAGCACATGTGGTAAAGGATTGTGGCATCAGACCAGAACCAACGGCTATGGTACGAAGCTCACCCTCTGCCAGAATACCATCGCTGAGAACCCATCCAGTAGCAGCATGATGATCCCGAGAAAGAATCGGTGTAATAACGCCGTCAATAGTGACATTATTTTCATCGATTCGAATACTATAAGAACCAATATCAACACCACTCGCTGTTTTACCAAAACCAAAGAGGCTTTGAATATCGCTTACAACAACCCCATCGCTAAATTTTACTGGTAGGCCAGCATCGCTATCCTGACGATTGTCTGTTGTAGTAAAACCCACTTTGACAGTAGAACCACACTCAATAGTAAAATTCATATGCTGAACAGCCACTTCATTAATTTCTGTTGAGTTCATTGAGCCTACATAAAGAGAACCAAAATCAACTACCCCGCCGTTACTCATGTTTGGTGTGCAGGCAGCCATAATCAGCTTGCCCTGAACTTTCAATGCTGTTGTATCTGTAGCATAAGAGGATGAAGAAGTGGCAGCAATCAAGCTTGCCAGAATAATTTTTTTCATAGTAATTCCTGGTAATAGGTGATTAATATAAATATATTTGCGTCTTGTTTTTTTTCGAACCAGGCATTATCTACGAAAACATTTTTTTAGAGTAGTGATGCAGGTAATAATTAAGTTTTTAACTATATTTAAAACACCAGGGTATTGGCATTAATTCGAATGGTTGATTGAGCAGGTTGTAATACATTAAAAATCCAAACCTTATTATATTTTTATTGTAAGTGCATATATCAAGCGGCAAGCAAATATGTATAATCTTTTTTCTGAGTAGAATGTAATTGTCAATCACACATGGCAATTATAGATAAATTATATGTATGTGTTACATG
>NZ_JAHWLU010000249.1:0-1234 GCF_022134725.1 Buttiauxella sp. S19-1 | reverse complement strand
CCTCAACATGCTGCTCGTATGACCACCTGTCTTGTTCACCTTTTTCGAGTCTTCGGCCTTTATCATCATAATCGCCAGTACCAATCCCCCCTAAATTAGAGTCAGAATATTTTTTTTCAAAATGACTTATTTCATGGCAAAGTGTCGCTACACGAGAGCCCACTCCCATGACATTTTCACAAGTCCTGATGCCCAAGTTCTTTTTTCTCCCTGTAAAATTTATCCCTATATTAATCATATAGTCTTTTTGTTGTTCAGAGTTCACAAAGGCGGCGAAGGTTTTCGGACCTTTATAGTCATCCGGAAACTTATAATTAGTGAGGGCGTTAGGGGTATCAGGATCATAAATTTTATTTAGATAGCTTTCTGGCGTTAATGTCGCCTTTATTTCAATAAGTCTTCTGACACAATCGTTCATGACATCCAATGCTGTCATTTCTACAATGTTTTTTACTCCCTTAACAGGGAGGTTGACATGGATAATACGCTTACCTTCTGAACCAAATATTTCATAAAATTCCGACTGTTCTTTTTCGCCCCAAGTTTCAAGATCTTTTTTTCTTTGCATCAGGACTCTGTCCATTGCTTCTGATGCTTCTTTCATCATTGCGTTAAAATCATTTATTTTGCATTGATTAATGATATTAGTATTTTTTTTAGGTTTACCTTTCGTTGTGTCACTCATTTTTCACCCCCCCAAAAAGTATCGAAATCTCGGCTGAATAGTTTAACTTCAATCTCTTTATCATCATCCTGAATGAATAGTTCTGTATTCCCCTGTTTATCTGTTATTCCTTCCCTCTGTGTTCCATCAGCGAAATAAGCAATATATTTTATGTCAATATAGGGAGAGCCATCAGTATCTTTGAAGTTAAACAAGATCTTATACTGGTCAGATTCATCCTCATCTTTCGGCTCATCTTTCCCGCCTGAGCTGCCTCCATTGCCGGAATTATTTCCACCACCGTTATCCTGTGGCTGCTCAACGGGTGCATCTCCCTCACCTGCCAGCGCATTCAGCACCGCCGGCAGTTGCGTGTGCACCGGATCCCCCGGTCTGCCGCCGCTGTTAAGGTTGATTTTCAGCCCGCTGATATCCACGCCGCTGGGGTGTATCACCACAAACGAACTTCCCACCCGCAGCGTGATTTTCGTATTGCTCTGCAGCACGATATCGCCCTGTGCATCCGTGCCCAGCGCACCCGCCACTTTCTGGGCCAGGTCGCCTTTGACC
>NZ_JAHWLU010000248.1:0-1285 GCF_022134725.1 Buttiauxella sp. S19-1 | reverse complement strand
TTATTGCATATGCCCTTTTTTGTTAGGGTAATTATTTCGATAAGTATATTTTGATGTCTCAAAAAAATATGCTTAAAAAGGGATAGGGGACATTGCCCAATGCAGATGCGGTGCGTGCGGAAGAAATGGTGAACTATTTTCCACTGAATGCGCGAGCCTCCAGCAGTGAAACCCGTTCCGATCATGCCACGCCATTTACCATCAGCTACGAATTATCCCCCGCGCCGAGGAATGAGCAGCACACGCTCCTTGTGAATGACCTGCGCGAACAAGATCGCATTGCCATTGTGACCTATTCTGGCTCTTCAGAAGTGCTTTTAGCGTCCACTTCCGGAGCTGATAAAAAAACCATTCTTAATGCGCTTGATAACCTTGATGCGGGTGGTTCAACCAACGGTGGCGCGGGCTTGAAAATGGCTTATCAACAGGCCGAAAAAGGGTTTATCAAAGGAGGTGTTAACCGTATTTTATTAGCCACCGATGGGGATTTTAACGTCGGAATTGACGATCCTAAAGACATTGAAGCCATAGTAAAAAAAGAGCGTGAATCTGGCGTGACGCTTTCCACTCTTGGTGTAGGCGACGATAATTTTAATGATGCGATGATGGTGAAAATTGCGGATGTGGGTAATGGAAATTACAGTTACCTCGATTCATTATCCGAAGCGCAGAAAGTATTGAATAATGAAATGCGTCAGACATTCGTTACCGTAGAAAAAGATGTTAAAGCGCAGATCGAATTTAATCCGAATAATGTTATTGAGTATCGCCAAATAGGCTATGAAAAACGTCAACTGCGTGATGAAGATTTTAATAACGATGCGGTAGATGCCGGTGATATAGGTGCCGGTAAACATGTCACGGTATTATTTGAACTCACGCTGGCAGGCCAAAAACAATCTGTTGATAGCCTGCGTTATGCTAAAAAAACAGCCACGACTGAGGGGAGTAAAACCAACGAATTACTCTGGGTTAAGCTGCGTTATAAACAGCCGCAAGGAGAGACTAGCCAACTGATCAATTTGCCGGTGAAACGCAGTGGTAACACGTCCTTTAACACAGCCTCAGTGTTGTAGGGGGGATAAGCGATAGCGCCATCCACCATTTTCGCCTGTTGTTGCAGATAAAAGTGTCGGATGACGCTGCGCTTATCCGACCTGGGAAGAGGTTTGTCATCAGTCTGAAGCCTTGCAGATGCTCCATCCTGAATCGCCACTTGATGGCGGTTTTTTTATGCGTGAAGATAGGCTCAATAAACTACGTGAGGGCAGCAGCATGTTGATTT
>NZ_JAHWLU010000247.1:0-1314 GCF_022134725.1 Buttiauxella sp. S19-1 | reverse complement strand
ATATAAATACAATGCTGATTGTAATTTGGAGATATATCTTCATTACATTTTTCAAAGTAATATTTCGCTTGATTATTTAAAAACCATATATCGTGTTCTTTAAAATCCTTATCTAGGATAGTAAGCGTCAAATTATGAACAAGTTCAGCTTCCAGATAGCAAGATAAATTCACGCTTTTTTCTTTCTTTTCCAGCCGCTGTAGATTTCGTATATAAGGCAGTGCAAGCCCTAACATTTTTACGTATATCTCATTTTTATACATGTATCCATCCTCATGATTAATATGAATAAAACTCATCACTTTCTTGTCGGCATAGAAGAAGCTCCAGCCGGAGCATTTTTAGTCTGAGTCCATGAGCCATTTTGTATAAGCTTTTCTATATACGAAGCATCCCCTGTTTTATTGTATATTTCCTGAGCTGCAACCATCCTGTGATTACCTTCAGATATATAATAATTTCCTTTACTATCAACATATCCAGCAATACGACCCTCAGGCGCTGTAAATTTATAATTACCACTCACCATATCATTTTTAAGCTGATCCACCTGCTGTGGATTCCGTAATCCAACTTGCATACTTTTTATTGCGAACGGAATGCCGCCTTGGGATAAGTTGGTTACGGTAGCTTTTGCTAGTTGTACTAAATCCTTCGCCAGTAACCCACCCGAAACTAGCATGGCCTGATTTTCCGGATCTGAGACAAATACTGCAAACTTCGTCCAGCCTGGGCTGTTTACATCAATATTTGCCAGATCCTGGCCGTTCCACTGCTGAACATAGGCTTTTGCCTCGTCGCTGGTCATTACATCAGCACCGATATTATCCAACCAAGCTGGGCGCTTCATCATATCGAAACCACCTTGGGCGATTTCTTTATCAATTTCCTGTGCTTCCAGCGGATCGTCTTTCAGCTTCTGATCAGTTTCCGCACTCTGCTTGTCACTGACTTGCTTCCATTTATCGATGATTGACTGGCAGTCACCACCCGATTTCCGGCAGTCCGCGAGTTCTTTATCGAAGGCCAGTGCCTGAGTTGAACTCAGCGCATTATTCTCAACAACAACTTCTTCCGATACGGAGTCCGTCATCGTTCGGCATTTTCACTAGTGCAATCAGCACTTTACAACCACTTTTCGCCAGTGCATTTTCACACCGACAACTTTTTGCCTCGACGCGCTTTTTCAGCCCGTGACGCCATTTTCCCCTACATTGTTAAAGAGCAATACCAGCCACCGCCCCTTGCCACTCCCGGTGTGATCCGGTTGCAGCGGCGGGAAGTAGAATTATTTCAAGACTAAAACGCCAACTA
>NZ_JAHWLU010000246.1:0-1364 GCF_022134725.1 Buttiauxella sp. S19-1 | reverse complement strand
CAGAGGTGATGTGATGGACGCCCCTTCCCAGCCTAAGTTCTGCCACACTTATGCTGAATGTCTATTCGCAGAGGAACAACATCATGAACTCGATAAAAGTTGTCGGGATCGATTTAGCTAAGTCTGTTTTTCAGGTATGTGTCTGGATGAGTGATGGAACTGTTGCATCCAATCGAAAAATTCCCAGAAATAAACTTTTGGATACCCTTCGCCAGTTTCCAGCTAATACGTTGATTGCAATGGAAGCTTGCGCTACTTCGCATTACTGGGGACGAACCTTCAAGTCAATCGGGCTTCTCGTTCGCCTTATCCCAACCCAACATGTTAAGGCTTTTACCCGTCATCAGAAAAATGATGCTAATGACGCACTGGCGATCTGTGAGGCTGCGCTACGCCCTGGTATCCATTTTGTGACGATAAAAACCGTCGGGCAACAGGATATTAAAGCATTTCGCAGCGCCCGCCAGCTAATGGTCGAACAACGCACGGCGGTGGCAAATCAAGCCCGGGCACTGGCTGCTGAACAGGGGATTGAACTCCCTGTGGGCATTCATATCCTGTCACAACGATTGCCTGAACTTATTGAAGATCCGGCGCTGGATATTTCCCCGGTATTACGCGGTTTACTTTTTTCGTTACTGGAAAACCTTCATTTGCTTGATGAGCGCATCCGTTCGACGGAACACAACATTTTGGCTTTATGTCAACAGCTCCCAAAATACAAAGTACTGATGACGATACCGGGAGTAGGACCTCTCATTGCCGCTGCATTTCTAAGTGAGGTCAATGCAGAACAGTTTACGAATGGCAGGCAACTCTCTTCCTGGTGTGGTCTTGTACCCAAGCAGCGTAGTTCGGGAGGAAAAAATAACCTGTCCTCAATGACTAAAAATGGAAACCGTGATCTCCGAACGCTGATTATCCATGGAGCACGGTCAGTCATGTTCTGGTCACAGAAGCGCGATGATGCACTGGGAAGCTGGATGAAACATCTTATTGAGCGAAGAGGCAAAATGAAAGCGACGGTGGCATTGGCTAATAAGCTCACACGCATTATCTGGCGATTATTAACAGGGTCAGAAAATTTCAATATTAACAAAGCTTTTGCAACAAACTAATTGCCCGTTTTTCTGGAATCACCATAGTTTAACTGAGTTTGCAGACACTGATGAGAAAACGGCAGACCGACCCTGTAAAATCCTGGCGTGAGTTCTGGTAGCAACATACCGGTGAGGTGATAAGGAAACAGGGTGCGGATGACATCATGGCGCAGGAAACCTCTTTCCATAAATGACGCCGGATATATGACAGCGAACCGTATCAAATCAGTATTTGCATAACACTGGGCGTCCATATATGACTCA
>NZ_JAHWLU010000245.1:0-1400 GCF_022134725.1 Buttiauxella sp. S19-1 | reverse complement strand
CAGCGAACCGTATCAAATCAGTATTTGCATAACACTGGGCGTCCATATATGACTCACATGACAAAAACAGTATCAACCAGCAAAAATCCCCGTAAACAGCATTCCCCTGAAACTCGCTGAACGCATCGGTGTTGCTGCCGCAGCCCGTGAACTCAGCCTGTATGAATCGCAACTTTATAACTGGCGCAGTAAACAGCAACAACAGCTCTCATCCTCTGAGCGTGAAAATGAACTCGCTGCTGAAAATGCTCGTCTCAAACGCCAGCTGGCGGAACGGGACGAGGAGCTGGCCATTCTCCAAAAGGCCGCGACATACTTCGCGAAGCGCCTGAAATGAAGTATGTCTTTATTGAAAAACATCAGGCTGAGTTCAGCATCAAAGCCATGTGTCGCGTCCTCCGGGTGGCCCGCAGCGGCTGGTATGCGTGGGCTCAGCGGCGTGCGAGGCTAAACTCACGCCAGCAGTTCCGTCTGAGTTGTGACAGCGCCGTGCACGAGGCTTTTCACCGGGCAAAACAGCGCTACGGCGCACCGCGCCTGACCGATGAACTGCATGCTCAGGGTTACCGCTTCAGCGTGAAAACCGTGGCAGCCAGCCTGCGTCGTCAGGGGCTTCGGGCGAAAGCTTCACGGAAGTTCAGCCCGGTCAGTTACCGCGAGCATGACCTGCCGGTGTCGGAGAACCTGCTGAAGCAGGATTTTTACGCCAGCGGTCCAAACCAGAAATGGTCGGGTGACATCACCTACTTACGTACTGATGAAGGCTGGCTATATCTGGCTGTCGTCATCGATCTGTGGTCACGTGCTGTTATCGGCTGGTCAATGTCATCACGGATGACGGCACAGCTGGCCTGCGATGCGCTACAGATGGCGTTGTGGCGACGTAAGCGCCCGGAAAATGTCATCGTTCACACCGACCGTGGTGGGCAGTACTGCTCAGCGGATTATCAGGCGCTACTGAAGCGGCATAACCTGCGCGGTAGCATGAGTGCAAAGGGTTGTTGTTACGATAATGCCTGTGCAGAAAGCTTCTTCCACTCACTGAAAGTCGAATGTATCCACGGTGAACGCTTTATCAGCCGGGAAATGATGCGGACGACGGTGTTTAATTATATCGAGTGTGATTACAATCGGTGGCGTCGCCACAGTGCCTGTGGCGGACTCAGCCCGGAACAATTTGAAAATCTGAATCTCGCTTAGGGCCGTGTCTACATTACGTGGGTAGGATCAGATTCCCTGGCTGATTATGAATATAATTTCGCATGCCATCGTAAGTTATTTTCAGTAAACAATACGCAATAATTCAATAATTAAATAATTAAATAATTAAATAATTCAATAATTCAATAATTCAATAATTCAATAATATTAAAATTTGAAATCAATACTTGGAATAGGGG
>NZ_JAHWLU010000244.1:0-1443 GCF_022134725.1 Buttiauxella sp. S19-1 | reverse complement strand
TATCGCGGCTCAGGTCCGCCACATCCTGCTGCTGGTGTTCCTTGTCACGGATGGTAATAGTGCCTGCCGCAATGGCTGACTGCGTGGTGCCCGAAGCATTATCGCTGGCTCCGATACCAATAAGAGGTACGCCACCCCCGCTGAACATCTGCCCGCCATGGCTGTCCTGACCTGTCGCTCCGCCCGCGCTGATGCCCTTGCTGCTGGTACTGTATTCAGCGTGGTTGTCGAGGCTGCTCCAGCCCAGCGTCCCGGTGTCGAGGCTGTTTTTGCTGGCTTCCGCCGTACTGGCAATCACCGCACCATCCAGCTGCGTGTGTTTGCCAACGCTAATATCGAATCCTTTGTCCCCGGCAAACAACCCGCTCTGCTCGCCGACGCTGGCGTATTCACTGTCAGTTTTGCTCTGGTTGATATTCAGGCTGGCCGAGCCGGTCATCGAACCAAAGGTGAAACTGGCTCCGCCGCTCACATCTTTCTGTCGGCTGTGATACTCGTCCGTATCCTGCAGACTGCTGATGGTTAAATCACGCCCCACATCGGCTGTGATTTTGTCGCCCAGAGCCTGCGCACCGGAAATTATCGTGTCCCGCCCGCTGCTCATGCTCAGCTCATTGCTGGCATTCACCCGGCTGTTGATATATTCGGTGGTTTTACCGTCTGCGCTGCCTTTCGACTGAAAACCACTGGCTGACACACCTATCCCGGTTTCCTGTCCCAGCGAGACATGTACCCCGGCATTCCAGCCACTGCTATTATTTTTGCTGGTCTGCTCGCTGTTGTTGGTCGCAGCGTCCAGGGTCAGGTCATTCTGCGCAACCAGCGTGACGTTATGACCCGTCACACCACTGCCGCTGATATGCAGGTCGCCGCTGGTACCTTTCCCGCCGGTCGCCACCATGGTGACATCGCCCCCAGCCGTGAGTGTGCTGCCCCGCACCTGATTCTGTGTCGATTCGGACTCAAATTGACTTTTGCTGGATCCGACGCTGACTTCCACTTTCACTGCGTTCACATTGCCCTGCGCAGCCCCCCCTGCTATTGAGGAAGCGCCAGAGCCTGCGGCCCACGCATTTTCTGCTGTTTTAACTGCATACAACGCTTTAAGGCGGTCATCACTGACCTCTTCACCGCGTTTGAAGGTATCGTTGGCAGCCATCACGGCATCGGTCACGGCCGATGAAACCGACACCGTCACCCCACTTTGCTTCTGTTCATAACGTTCTTTACGGCGCTGCTGGTCATTACCGGCATCGACAATAATCTCGCCTGCTGCCACATTGAGATTTTTACCCGCCACCACATCCGCACCGCTGATATGTGCTGTGTTACCGGCAATAATGCTGACGTTACCGCCTGTGGAGCCAATAGTGCTGACACTCTGGCTCTGGGTGGTACCGTCTTCATTCCGTTCATGGAGGGAAGATTTGCTGCCAATAGTGA
>NZ_JAHWLU010000243.1:0-1443 GCF_022134725.1 Buttiauxella sp. S19-1 | reverse complement strand
ACACTACGCCATTCCTTTATTTGCGCGGTACTATCAGTATGGACAAAAAGTGACCCCGGGAAAAATAAGCACCTTCATTTATTTTAATATCATTTACCAATAATATTAATAAGGTTTATTATGCGCCCGATTCACTTTAGTGCTAAAAACAAAATATGGGTCTCTCATTACAAAGAGTATCAGCATCATCACGCCACGGTTTTTGCAGTGTTTGAAAATGACTTCTCAGGCCTGATGACGGTGGAATTATTGAGTAAAACGAATAATGGAATCTACAGAACTCGCCATAAAACACCCGTGGATTATCAAGGAGGTTCGCAACATTCACTGACGCAGTTATTATTCAATTTAGCGCCAGGTGAATGTGCACAACTGCATATCTCTGTGGAAGACAACGTTGGCAGGCTGTTTGAGCATCACTGGTCACCAGGCCTGCAAACAGTCTGATTGCTTATCAATGATGCCGCATTTAGTGCGGCATCATAATGTGTGTGGCAAAACCTCTTCATCCAATGGTGGTTCAATGGGGATGAAATAAGTGCAATTGATGGTGTCTGAAAGCTCACTATGTGACGGGTAATGAAAGATCTCAATATCGTAACCTGGTCGTCGAGTTAATTTATACTTGGGCAATAATACCAGGTAGATATATTTAGAGTAGGAAGGGTAATCATGCAGTGTAAACTGGAATGAAAAACAGGCGAAAGTCCCGCTAGGGTAGCGGCATTGGTTATAACTTGAGCCCATAGTCTCATTTTTAGTACCAATAATAGTATTGAGTTTAAGACAGTTTGTATAATTCTCATGTGGCATGAAATCGTTTAACACGATAATGTCTTTCTTTTCTTTGTCTAGTTTTTCGAAAATAATATTCAAACGATTTACATGAGAGGTGGGAGTCGGCGGGATGGGGATGATATGGTTATAATGAGAGCCTGAAACTATTCCTTCTGGTAAGTTACAGAATTGCAGCGAATTGATAGTGACTCCTTGTACATGTGAATGGCTATATAAAGATGACAGATCCCATGAATCTTTTCTTCGGTATTGCCCTGGAGTATACCCCGTCGCTTTCTTGAACTCCCGGCAAAAAGACTGCTGAGAGTCAAACCCCAGTTTGAGTGAGATATCAATAACATTGATATTCGTTAATCTGAGTAAATAAGATGCCTGAATGATACGGCGTTTCCTGATATATAAGCCAATAGGCATGCCGATATACTGTTTTAACAATGCCTGAATATGCCTGCGGCTATAGCCAGAAAATTGAGCGATGTCGTTGATGTCAATACCGGTTGCAAAATTATCTTCAATGTAATTCAGTACATCACGAACGGTCATTGCCTTAACCATCTGTCCTACCTTCCTGGTATGCATTCATTTATCTTATTATACATTTTTGCTTAATTAATAAGTCAACGAGCTTTACCATAATATACGTAT
>NZ_JAHWLU010000242.1:0-1467 GCF_022134725.1 Buttiauxella sp. S19-1 | reverse complement strand
GTCGAAAAACTTGCAGGTAAAGCGGACACCCAGTTATCGATCATTACGGAAGTTTTGGCGGGTTCATGGGAGCGTTTAGAGCAGGGGCGAGCGGATATTGTGATTGCGCCGGATATGCATTTCCGTTCTTCATCGGAGATTAACTCGCGCAAGTTGTACAAGGTGATGAGCGTTTATGTCGCCGCACCCGACCACCCGATTCACAATGAACCGGAGCCACTTTCAGAAGTGACACGCGTGAAGTATCGCGGTATTGCGGTGGCTGATACTGCGCGGGAACGCCCGGTGATCACGGTGCAATTACTGGATAAACAGCCGCGTTTGACGGTGAGTAGCATGGAAGATAAACGGCAGGCGTTGTTGGCCGGTTTGGGTGTGGCGACGATGCCTTATCCGCTGGTCGAACAGGATATTGCCGAAGGGCGTTTGCGCGTGGTGAGCCCTGAATACACCAACGAAATTGACATTATTATGGCGTGGCGACGCGATAGCATGGGCGAGGCGAAAGCCTGGTGCTTGCGTGAAATTCCAAAATTATTGAAGTAGTGGCTACGCCCTCACCCCGGCCCTCTCCCTCAGGAGAGGGGGAAAACCGGACAATTCCCTCTCCCTCAGGGAGAGGGCTAGGGTGAGGGGCAAAGCATTATTCACTGACTAATCTGGCATCCATCGCTTTTGGATCTGAACCGTATTTATTCTCACCCGGTGTGCCATTCTGGCAGTTGAACGCCAGAATAATCAGCCAGCCGACAATCGGAATAAATATCAGCAGTAACCACCAGGCTGAACGATCGGTATCGTGCAAACGACGGAACTGTACAGCCCAGTAAGGCAGGAAAATCAGCAGGCCATAAATGGTAGCCAGCAGACCTTCTTCTTTCGCAATTCGCAGTCCTAACATCTTATCCAGAATGGTTAACACGACGGTCAGTACCAGGTTCACCAGAATGAACATCCAGAATTCTTTACGTCGCGCCCGTCCGCTGAAACCAATGTAATTTCTTAGTACTTTGAAATACCAATCCATTTTTTGCCTACCTTGAGTTCTAACGATCTAATTCAAGAATAGTCGCGAATGATTTTTGCGTAAATTATAGCTTGGGTGAATTTAATCAACCGTGGTTAAACCGTTCATCGCGACCATGTGGCTCATTTAAATCCTGCGCAGGGCCAATGGAAATAATGCCCGTTGGGTTAATCGTTTTATGGCTGCGGTAATAGTGATTGCGGATATGCGCGAAATCGACGGTCTCGGCAATGCCCGGCATTTGGTAGATATCCCGCAAGAATCCGTAGATATTCAGGTAATCACTAATGCGGTGTTTGTCGCATTTAAAGTGGGTGACGTACACAGGATCGAAACGTACCAGTGTCGTCCACAGGCGAATATCGGCTTCAGTCAGTTGGTCACCGGTTAAATAGCGGTGCTGGCCAAGGATTTGCTCGACGCGCGCCAGTGATTCAAAC
>NZ_JAHWLU010000241.1:0-1487 GCF_022134725.1 Buttiauxella sp. S19-1 | reverse complement strand
GGATTTACCGGCGCATATGCGTTGAAAATTGCCAAAGCCGGTGGCCCGGCAAGCGTATTGCGCTTGGCACATGTGGCTCAAGCCGCAGGCATTGGGTTGTACGGCGGCACCATGCTGGAAGGCACGATTGGCACGGTAGCTTCGCTGCATGCCTGGTCGACATTACCGCTGGCGTGGGGGACAGAAATGTTTGGCCCGCTGTTACTGAAAGACGATATTGTCGAAAAGCCGCTGCATTTTGCTAACAGCGCGGTGACCTTGCCAGCAACCCCGGGGTTGGGTGTGACCCTGGATGAAGATAAATTAGCGTTTTACCGCCGTAAGGCATAAGGAGAAAGCCATGTTATTTAAAGTTGAGATGACGGTAAATATTCCACTCGACATGCCAGTGGAAACTGCCGCTGAAATTAAAGCCAAAGAAAAAGCCTATTCACAGCAGTTACAACAAGAAGGCAAGTGGCGCCATATTTGGCGCATTGCCGGGTTATATTCTAATGTCAGTATTTTTGATGTTAAAGATGCTGAGGAGTTACACAATTTATTAATGGCTTTGCCATTGTATCCGTACATGGATATCAAAGTTGATGCATTGTGCCGTCATCCATCTTCAATTCGTAATGATGATAAATAAACAATAATAAAAATTAACCTGCACCATGCCTTTTCCCAGGCATGGTTCCCTACAAGTAAGCAATGAGACAATAAACATGACAACTAACTTTGTTCACCTGCCTGAAGTGCAAGCTTTATTAAGAGAAAGTGCCGGTTTAAATGGTGTGGAAGGAGATGAGCGTTTTAAAAATATTATTCATCGCCTGCTGGAAAATATTTGTACGATAATTGATGAGTTTAATATCACCGAAGAAGAATTCTGGCATGCGGCAAACTATCTGCATGAATTGGGTGGCCGCCAGGAAGCCGCATTATTAGCCGCAGGTCTGGGCATTGAACACTATTTGGATTTACGCCAGGATGCGCTGGATGCCGCAGCTCAGCTTGAATCCGGCACTCCGCGTACCATCGAAGGGCCGTTGTATGTCGCCAATGCGCCGCTGGCTGAAGGCCACACCCGCATGGATGACGGGAAAGATAACGGCCAAACGATGTGGTTGCACGGCACCGTTCGCGACACCAAAGGCCACCCAGTCGCCAACGCGATTGTTGATATCTGGCACGCGAATACGCTGGGGAACTATTCGTTCTTCGACCCGAGCCAAAGCGAATACAACCTGCGCCGCCGCATTAAAACCGGCAGTGATGGGCGTTATAGCGTGCAAAGTATTGTCCCGTCAGGCTATGGCTGCCCACCAGACGGCCCAACCCAGAAGTTGCTCGACCGTCTGGGCCGCCACGGTAATCGCCCTGCACATATTCACTTCTTCGTTTCAGCACCAGGCCATAAACATCTCACCAGTCAAATTAACCTGAATGGTGATAAATACTTGTGGGATGATTTTGCTTTTGCTACCCGCGATGGTTTAATTGCT
>NZ_JAHWLU010000240.1:0-1621 GCF_022134725.1 Buttiauxella sp. S19-1 | reverse complement strand
GTGAGCACCAGGCAACCCGGCATCACGCGGATCTTCAGTGGTGTACCTGTTGTAAACCCCGCATCTTCCAGCCAGTCGCCCTTAAGTGTGGTTGTTGTGGTTGCTCTTTAACAGCGTTGGGGAAAGTGGCTTACAGGGTGCAAAAGTGCACGTCGGGGGCGTCCGACCATCAGAATGCACAGGCGGAAATGGCCTGCAATATACTGATAGAACTGGGAAAGTTAGTGTTCGCTGGCTGACTTCGCAATGGATAAAGTTGTTGTTGAGAATAATGCGCTGAGTCTGCCAAAAGGTCTGACTGATGTGGGGATGTCACAAACCTCACTCGCCACGCATATGATACAGAACGGGGCTTCGCCGGATGAACTGGCAGCAGCACTGGTCAAGAACTCACAGGGACAAATACCGGAAGGCCAGGATGCTGCGAGAGGCCTGATGGTTGCCTGGGCTGAGTTCTTTGGGGTGCCGGTTAGCGCACTTACGTCGGGTGGAGACATGACACCTGAGAAAGCAGCGGAAATCCTGTCCAGTGGTGTGCCGACCAGCGAAGCTAAGCTGATCCAGTATGTGGCGGCGAAGGCATTTTTGGCAGTGACAAAGACTACTGTTAAAAATGAAACTTGCAACTCTTTGATTTACCATGAAAATTTTGGCTGACATGCGATTGAAAAACATGTTGGGAAGTCAGATGCTGAGTTGATAGTCCGCTTCAAGGAAGAACCTCGTCTGTCTGCATCTTCAAGTTTTTATGATGCTGATACAGCAGATAGAGCTATAGGAAACGGTATTGCCGCTAATAAACAGCAACTAACCAATTGGTTAGCTGGCGATCAGGAACGATTAGTTTTACAACATGAAGAAAAATTCAGCGTCGGGCAAGTAATTCAAAAAGGCACTGAGGCTTCACACCCCTCCAATAAAATCACTATAGTGATCGATAAAGATCCTTTGATGCCGAATGGTTATAGGGTTCATACGGCATATCCTAAATGATAACGGAAGAAAATATGCAATTTGAAAATATCACTTATCTCTTAGGAGCTTATTTTCATCAGGACTGGTTTTATGATGCTCCAACCTCTGATGAAGTGATTAAATACTTTGTTAGTAGAGAATCATCTGAAAAAACCTTAAAGCTTAAACAAGAACTCACAGAGCTTCTCTCATGTGGAGGGGAACTCTCTCAAGAGTTTATTTCGGATCGTAATGGATATTACGATCCGGCAGCAGATGAGTTAACTGTTAAGGAATGGTTAGAAAGAATACTATTTTTACTATCTTCACATGTTAAATGAAAAATCCCGGCCACCTGAGCCGGGATTTTTTTACCTGCCAGCCAGCCGTCAGCCCCACTTCCCCGCTGGCGGCCGTTTAGCTGAAATCACCCCGATAAACTCGAGGATCTGCTGTTGCTTGCGACCTGAAAGTTTAGTGACCTTCTTCAGCGTCTGCATGATCTCCGGCTCTGGCGGCGGTACAGGTAACGGTTCCTGGGCGGTGAGCACCAGACAACCGGGCATCACGCGGATCTTCAGTGGTGTACCTGTTGTAAACCCCGCATCTTCCAGCCAGTCGCCCTTAAGTGTGGTTGTTGTGGTTGCTCTTTAACAGCGTTGGGGAA
>NZ_JAHWLU010000239.1:0-1649 GCF_022134725.1 Buttiauxella sp. S19-1 | reverse complement strand
CCCTTGATCCGACCACTTCGATATTAGTGGTTCTGGGGATTATCTTTATATTTGCATTAGCGGTGCATTTTATTCTCCATAGAATTGTTCTGCGGACGTTTGAACGACGTGCAAACTCCAGCCAGCATTTATGGCTGCAACTTATCACCGAAAACAAATTATTTCATCGGCTTGCACTCACCTTGCAAGGGATTATTGTCAATATTCAGGCGGTATTGTGGTTGCAGAAAGGCAGTGATGTTAGCCAGATACTGATTATCTGCGCACAACTGTGGATTATGCTCTACTCGTTGCTGTCATTATTCTCCTTGCTGGATGTGATTTATAATTTCTCACAGAAATTTACTATTACCTCAGATATTCCGCTGAAGGGAATATTCCAGGGAGTGAAACTGATCGCCTCTATTATCATTGGTATCATGATTGTCTCGCGTATTATTGGGCAGTCACCCGCCATCTTAATCAGCGGCCTGGGTGCCATGGCGGCGGTACTGATGTTGGTGTTTAAAGACCCGATTCTGGGCCTGGTTGCCGGTATTCAGCTTTCAGCCAACCGCATGTTAAAGCTCGGCGACTGGCTGGAAATGCCCAAGTATGGTGCCGATGGCGCGGTAACTGATATCGGCCTGACCACCGTGAAAGTCCGTAACTGGGATAATACAATTACCACTATTCCCACCTATGCTTTGGTTTCTGATGCCTTTAAAAACTGGAGCGGTATGTCGCAATCAGGTGGCCGTCGTATTAAGCGCAGTATTAATATCGATACCACCAGTATTCATTTTCTTTCTACCGATGAAATAGAAAATTTAATGAAGGCGAGACTATTAAAGCCTTATATCGATTCGCGGAGTAAGGAAATTGCAGACTATAACCGTACGCATAATAGTGATGGGGTTTCAGTACTGAATGCGCGCAGCATGACTAACGTCGGGACATTCCGGGTTTATCTGACAGAATATCTGCAAAACCACCCGCGCATTCGCAAAGACATGACATTAATGGTGCGCCAGTTAGCGCCGGGTGCAGAAGGTCTGCCAATAGAGATTTATGCTTTTACTAACACTGTCGCATGGCTGGAATATGAATCCATTCAGGCTGATATTTTTGAGCATATATTTGCTGTGGTTGATCAGTTCGGTTTGCGGATACATCAGGCACCGACCGGTAACGATATTCGTTCGATTGTCACGGTGATGAAAAACTAATCTATTTCGTAGGGTGGATAAGCGATAGCGTCATCCACCAAAAAAATGCCAGATGGCGCTACGCTTCCCGGTCAATCGAAAACCAACGTCGCCAGATAAAGCGAATCACGAAATACTCAACCGCACCTAACGCCAGAAACCACAGGCAAAAGATGATGGTGTAGAGTTGGTTCATATCCAGCAAATGGAACATCTTGATAAGTTTTTGTGCCAACTCGATAGTCAGCGCTGGAGCAGGTAGCAGCAGGCAAGACAAAAAGGCCAGCAGTAAGATGCCGCCAGCACTCATCAGGGCTTCAAGAGGGTGTTTCATGTCATGGTTACGCCGGGGGGTTAAAAACACAGGCAAAAACACATTGTCCGGGAAAATTACCGCTGTTTCAAATCGCCCTTTGTTCATTCCCGATACAACAAGTCGCGATAAATCTCGGTCAGCAACCC
>NZ_JAHWLU010000238.1:0-1694 GCF_022134725.1 Buttiauxella sp. S19-1 | reverse complement strand
GTCATATGCCTATTCCCTTTGTTGTGGATATAATGAAAAAAATAATATTAATTAAACCAGTGATTTTTTCACTGCTTTCCCTCATGAGTGGCTGCACGATAATTCCTGGCACTCATCTGGATGTTTCCAGTAAAAACATGGTTAAAGAGCACGGCACTGCGGTAGATATCAACTCATTGGTGAATATTTACCCGATATCGCCAAAGCTTACCTCTTCGCTGCTGACGCCAAAAATCACTGCCCAGGCCAACCCCGAACTTGAGAAGCTCATTCAGCAATACCATTACCGGATTGGTGTGGGCGATATACTGATGGTGACAGTCTGGGATCATCCGGAATTAACGACCCCTGCCGGGCAATATCGTAGCGCCAGTGACACAGGGAACTGGGTACAAGCTAATGGGACGATTTTTTATCCCTATGCGGGGAAAATTCATGTCGATGGAAAAACATTAGAAGATGTGCGTCAAACGTTAACGGAAAAACTCGCACCGTGGATTGAATCCCCGCAGGTTGATGTTAGCGTCGCCAATTTTCGATCTCAAAAAGCCTATATTACCGGTGAAGTCACAAATTCCGGGCAACAAGCGATTACCAATGTTCCTCTGACAATTATCGATGCACTCAATAACGCCGGTGGGTTAACCGAGTTTGCTGACTGGAATCACGCGGTATTAAGCCGGGCAGGTCAAAAAGAAATGATCTCGCTAAAAGCATTGTTGAAATCAGGAGACCTGACGCAAAACAGGTTATTACTCGCCGGAGATATTCTTTATGTCCCACGCAATGACGAGCTGAAAGTTTTTGTGATGGGTGAAGTCAATAAACAAACCATGCTTAAAATGGACAGTAGCGGCATGACGCTGACAGAAGCGCTGGGACGAGCAGAAGGCATTAATCAAATGACTTCAGATGCGACAGGTATTTTCGTCATTCGCGCCCAAAGCAATAATCAATCTGACCATAAAATTGCCAATATTTACCAACTGGATGCCTCCGATGCCAGCGCTCTTGTGATGGGCACCAGCTTTCAGTTAGAACCCTACGACATTGTTTATGTCACTAGCGCACCCATTGCACGTTGGAATCGCGTCATTAGTCAGTTAATCCCAACCATTAGTGGAGTCAAAGAAATTACTGAGTCTGCTAACTTTATTCATAATTGGGGTAAATAAATGATTACCTCCATCCTGGTCATTTGTACGGGAAATCTTTGCCGTTCACCGGTTGCTGAACGGCTATTGGCTCAATTACTTCCGCGCATTACTGTCCATTCGGCGGGGTTAAATGCCAGTAAAGGAATGCTGGCAGATAGCGTAATGATAGAGCTTGCGGAAGAAAAAGGTATTGTTCTTACTGACCATCGTTCGAAGAGATTCACTCCTGAAAAAGGTCTTGAGTATGATCTCATTTTGGTGATGGAAACGAAGCAAGCGGAAGTTATTAATCATCAATACCCACAACTCAGTGGTAAATGCCATCTATTAACTCACTGGAATGGAAGAGCTGATATTCCTGACCCTTACAGGAAAAGTCATGAACTCTATCGAATGACTTTTCAGAGGATGATGGATGCGACAACAGCATGGAAAAAAGCATTACTATTTTAAAATGGACTGAATAATAACTATGAAAATGAATAAAGAACATTCTTCTGATAGAGATAATATGGATGAAATTGATCTCATTCAGAT
>NZ_JAHWLU010000237.1:0-1699 GCF_022134725.1 Buttiauxella sp. S19-1 | reverse complement strand
CTATTAACTATTCACTCTGTTCACCTTTAAAAAAAAGATAAGTAATACAGTATATTAGAGGGTGAACAATCGAGACCTGACTGTTCACCGTCTGTTCACCACTGTTCACCCTGATTATTTTCGACAGCGAGATGGCTTTGATATTCATTAGATTTATTTGAAATAAATTAATGGACTTATATAACTATAAGGAATCATTGATTTGCCATTTTGTTCCACCGTATTGCCTACGACTGCCAGTGTTTATCAGTTTTTTTCTTTGAAATAAGTCAATGATTTTTTTCATAAAATCATATGTTGATCTCAGAGAAAATATTCACAAAATAGAGAGCTACCCGAAGCCGGACGGACACGACCGGATCTCTATGGACTGTTATAAGGTAGCTTTATGTACACCGCTTTTTCCGCACCATCTTCCCCGCCAGCCGCGCATCTCATGCCGGTTTCAGCTCCGACACCCGAGCGATTTTTACGACTCCCGGAAGTGATCCACCAATGTGGCTTGTCCCGCTCCACCCTCTACGATTTGATCGCCCGTAACGCGTTCCCGGCGCAGGTTTCCCTCGGCGGGAAAAATGTCGCCTGGCTTCAGTCAGAAGTCAGTGTGTGGATGGCTGAACGTATCGCCGAACGTAACCAGGGGAGCAACGCGTGAACCAGCCCCGTTTTCAAAAAGCCCCTTTCCCTGGCTTGCATCCCTTCCAGGTTTGCGGTTATAGTTTTTCCGCTGTCGCAAAATCGGCAGCCGGAATTGGCGTTCCGAATAACTTCAAGGCGACACGACACGCGCCATGCGTGTTTTTTTATGTCGTTGCTCAGGCATACCCATTTTCGGGGCTGTGGTGTTCATCCGTACACCAGGGCTCTATTCTGATAATGGTAGTCCGGGCGGGGCAGCCTTCGGGCTGGCCGGTTTCCTTGAAGGCCGGTTACGCCAACCCTGTTCGGGCTACCACCAGTGAAATTGGCGTTTCCGGTGGTAGTTTTTCAAACTACTTCAAGGAGGTTGCCCTTATGGCTTCGATCCTCGCCCCGACTCACCCACAATTCGTCTTTGTTTTTGCCGCCATTCGTCGTAACGAACGTACCAGCCGCGTCTCCATGCTTCGCACTGTCGCCGGTGACGAGCACACAGCCCGTCTTTCCCTTGTCCGTGATTACATTCTTTCCTTTGCCGCCCGTCTGCCTGTTGCGGAGGTGGCGCATGCTTAACGCAACCCCTGATAAAAAAGTCTCAGCCCGTCGTGGTAACGAAAAACCAGCCATTGCTCACCTGAGCATCGAGGCGTACCACAAACTCAACCGCGCCAGTGCGGTATCGCAGTTTGTCGGCGGTGATTTACAGCAGCGGGAAATGAACGGCTTACACCAGCTCTATATTCCGCAGAAATTCAGCTATATCCATGACGATATTAGTTATGTGCTCGAAGAGCTGAAAAAAAAGGATTGTGTCAGGAATTTCTGTCGCAGTGTGGTCTGTCTGAATTAAACAGCGGAGAATAAACCATGTTTGATTTTCCTCAGCCGGGTGAAAAATACCGCACTGATATTTATGCCGCTGTTGTGGTGGTCGGCATTCTGGCCGATGGCATTCCGTGGGATGTGCCTTACCGCTGCCCGGATATGGTCTGGAACCCGTTCCGCAAACCCTACACCATCCTTATTCGTATTGAGTCAGATGGGCAGATTATCGAGATAC
>NZ_JAHWLU010000236.1:0-1726 GCF_022134725.1 Buttiauxella sp. S19-1 | reverse complement strand
GTCCATGATGGTATCCGGATGTAGTGTTTGAAAATTGAAAGCGCTGCTGTCTGTCATCCAGGCAACCGACTGTAAATACGGATAGTTGAGGATAACATTTCATCGCTGTCAAAGTGGCGCGGCTTACAAGCTTTTACTCTTTAATTACACCACGGGCACGTAACAATGCGGTCTTAAAGTCTTCTTCATAGTCTTTCTGAATGCCAGGAATAACAGCGTCTTTTGCCGAATCACGCATTTTCAGCTGATAAATAAGCACGTCATCAGTGAGATCGGTTAATTCACCGGTATAACCTGACTCTTTACTGAGTTTCTGCAAAAATTGAATCAAGTTGAGGTCTGGCTCTTTCTGCCATGCTGGCTGAAGTAGCTCGAGCAGTTCGTTAAGACGTTTGCATTTCATGATTGTGCTCCTTTCACATGCGAGATGTCACACGTTAGCAGGCTCAAACCCACATTAAAAGAGGCGATATTAGTGAGATGTTTAACGGAAGTTACTGGTGTGGTGCTGTCCGGAGGAAGAGCCACAAGAATGGGGGGTAACGATAAGGGACTAATATACTTCAATGGCCTACCATTATTTGAGCATGTCACCAGAAAGCTCACCTCTCAAGTCAGCAATGTGGTGATCAGTGCGAATAGAAATATCGAAATATATCAATCTATTGGATTACGCGTTTTCAGTGACACATTACCTGATTACCCAGGGCCATTGGCTGGAATGCTATCGGCAATGCAGAACCTCGAGAGCGAGTGGTTTTTGTTTTGTCCTTGCGATACACCCAACATTCCCGACGATCTGGCATGCAAACTTTGGGAGCAGAAAGGGGCTTCCCGTGCCGTGTGGGTAAATGATGGGGAACGTGACCATCCAACCATCGCTCTTATACATAAGAAACTCGCTGTATCCCTGGAAAACTATCTGGCTTCGGGAGAACGACGGGTAATGTTTTTTCTCCGAGAGTCTGGTGGGCACAGCGTTCGATTCCAGGATCAGATGAATAACTTCATCAACGTGAATTCACCTGAAGATCTCGCCCAATGGGAGCATAAATAGATGATTCCTCTACTCGCGATTGCCGCCTGGAGTGGCACAGGTAAAACAACGCTTCTTAAGAAACTGATCCCTTTACTCAATGAACGAGGGATCCGCCCTGGGTTAATCAAACATACTCATCATGATGTGGATGTCGATAAACCAGGAAAAGACAGTTACGAATTGCGGAAAGCTGGGGCGGACCAAACGATAGTAGCCAACAAGAATCGTTGGGCATTAATGACTGAAACACCTGAGCAAGAAGAACTGGATTTGCATTGGCTCGCCAGCAGAATGGATTCCAGCTCACTTCATTTGATATTGGTTGAAGGTTTTAAGCATGAAGAGATACCTAAGATCCTGCTTTACAGGGCAGGACTAACGCATAGCGTTGATGAGCTGAAAATAGATAGGAATGTTATTGCCATTTCGAGTGACGTACCGCTACCAAATGTGTCGCTTCCCGTACTGGATATCAACTCACCCATTCAGATTGCTGATTTTATTGCTGACTGGCTTAAGAAGTGAGTATTGCCTACGTTCTCGTGGGTATCTTTCTATAAATTGCAGACAGCAAAAAGCCCTGTACGTCAGTACAGGGCTTTTTGCTTAATTGGAGCCTGGCAGTTCCCTACTCTCGCATGGGGAGACCCCACACTACCATCGGCGCTACGGCGTTTCACTTCTGAG
>NZ_JAHWLU010000235.1:0-1739 GCF_022134725.1 Buttiauxella sp. S19-1 | reverse complement strand
GTAACTTCTTATAGCTTTCAGCATCTCCCGACGAATAGGTGTCATCGGCATCACTTCGGGTCAGCTCTTCCAGCCGACCAAACGTCTGACGCAGCCATCCTTCTTCCGGGGTCTGGAAGAGACTCTGAGGTTCCTCATTCTGCTCCAGCCGGATAAAACCTCGTTTCTCAAGGTCAAACTGACTCACCTTCTCCACATCATCTGCTGACATCCATGCCGACTCTGCGGGAATCTCGTACCAGGTTTTTCCGTTTGATTCTTTACTCTGGCACTCGCTTTCAGTTGTGAGCCGTTCTGCTTTCGAAAAAAGGGTCGCCCCGCCAACACCCGCCACCTCAAATGCCGCACTCTCTTCGTTGTACTTCCACAGCTTCTTACCCGCCAGCGTATGCAATTCTGCTGCACCACTCGTCACGCCTGCTTTATTCGCCAGAAAATCCCCCATACGTGGATCCTGGCTGAAGACCTCCAGATGACAGAAATACTGCGAACCCGCCTCAGGACGCTCGTGATAACTCAGATGGCCTATCACTTCACCGGCTTTTACTTCGATGCTTTCGCCAGATACGGCCTGGTTAAATACACCATGCTCACGGGCCCTTTGCATCCACGCAGGCAGGCTGCTGGCACCGCGCCTGACGTATTTATCCAGACCGGAGACCCATCCTGATCCACCTGCTGCCAGACCGGATTCTTTCCCGTCCGGCACAGATTTAACCCGAACAAACATGAAGGGGGCCGGTTGATTATTAAGCAGGAACGTCGCTTCCTCCTCAATCTCCACGACACTTCCGCGTGGCAAAGTGGTTTCGGTGTCCAGGGGAGCCTCATAGTTGCGACCAGCATCAGCAACATTTCCGTCCGGTAGACCGGCACGCACCCAGCCTTCAGCCGGATTATCCTCGCGAACTTTAAGCGAACTGGCAGTAACTGTGGCAGTGGGGGATTCTGCACCGTATTCAGAAAGCGGTGCGATCTGCATCCACAGGGTGTAAAACTCCAGAGCGTTCTCGGGTTTATTGTTGTCCGGAATGCAGGTGGATTTAACGAGCACAAACGTCGAGCTAAATTTCAGTGATTCCGTACCGTACTTAGCAGTCTGGTAAGCATCATTCAGACGCCAGGCCACTACCTGTCCATCAGTCATGCATTTCAGCCCATGACTTTCCGGATTGTAGACAGCGTTATCCGCAAAACCATCATAAAAGTGAATACCTCCATGCCAGTATTCACCGGGTTTCAGCAGCCAGTACGTATCACCTTGCGTACCTTGCATGGCCTCCATTAACTCCCTGGCCGAACGATATCCGTCAACGGGTAATACCATTTTCATCTTACTCTCCCTGCTCTTATGCGATTATGAAAAGAAAAACCAAACGCCGGACTCTTCACTTTCCGGCTCGTCCGGTTCCTCTGGCCCCTCTCCATTTCCCGAGCCGCCTCCACCACTTCCGTAACCGCTGCTCCTTTCACCATCCTGCGGCGGCTCAACGGGTGCATCTCCCTCACCTGCCAGCGCACTCAACACCGCCGGCAGTTGCGTGTGCACCGGATCCCCCGGTCTGCCGCCGCTGTTAAGGTTGATTTTCAGCCCGCTGATATCCACGCCGCCGGGGTGTATCACCACAAACGAACTTCCCACCCGCAGCGTGATTTTCGTATTGCTCTGCAGCACGATATCGCCCTGTGCATCCGTGCCCAGCGCACCCGCCACTTTCTGGGCCAGGTCGCCTTTGACC
>NZ_JAHWLU010000234.1:0-1919 GCF_022134725.1 Buttiauxella sp. S19-1 | reverse complement strand
AGGCTGCAGATATTGCCCGGACGCAGGGTGAACTGAGTGCTATCAAGGATGCACAGGAGAAAATGAAGTCTGTTTCTCCGGAAGACCGCGCCAAAGCGAAAGTGCAGTGGGAGAAAGAAAATCCGGGTAAAACTGCGACCCCTGACAACATTAACGCTCAGGTTTATAAAAACTATTATGACGACGCATTTGCGGCTTCGGGAATGGGAACCGGTGGTGCGGTTCAGCGTGGGATTCAGGCCGCGACAGCCGCCCTTCAGGGGCTGGCCGGAGGAAATATTGGCGGGGCACTGGCGGGAGCAGCAGCACCGGAGCTGGCGAATATCATCGGTCATCATGCGGGTATTGATGATAATGACGAAGCGAAAGCCGTTGCGCATGCAATTCTGGGTGGGGTGACCGCAGCACTTCAGGGTAACAGTGCCGCAGCAGGTGCCGCAGGTGGTGCGACGGGAGAGCTTATAGCCGGAGCCATTGCGAAGGTGCTTTACCCGGATGTTAAGGACCTGTCGACGCTGAGTGAAGAGCAGAGACAGACGGTCAGTGCGCTGGCGAGTATCTCTGCCGGAATGGCGGGTGGCATTGCGGGTGGGGATGTCGCGGGTGCGGCTACCGGTGCGAATGCCGGGAAGAATGCGGTTGAGAATAACTATCTGAGCGCCAAGCAGATAGATGATTTTGCAGCGAGGGCTAAGGGCTGTGATGCTCGTGGTGACTGTTCTCAGATTGTGCAGGAAATGGAAGAGCTGAGTCTGAAGCAACGTAATGAGTTAATTGTAACTTGCGCTTCGGATGCAGCGGCCTGTAAAGAGAAATACGGTGATATCCCCGCTAACAGTATGTTAGTGCATGAAGCGATAGACAAAGCGCTGGGTGAAGATATCCCGTGGAGCATGAAGAATGACTTATCGGTCTTGCTGATGCAGCAGATGGACGAGTCAGGAATAGTTAACAGCACCGAGTTTGCCCAACAGCTCCAGACATTGTATGGCTTGGATAGTCAGAAAGCTGAAATCTTGGCTGGTGTTGCCATGGCCGCTGTTACAGGCGGTATGGGTAAAGGTAAGGGAAGCGCGATGCCTGTGCCTACCCCAACGAAAGCTGGCAATGGGCTGGTTTATCAATCGAATGGGAAACATACTCCTGGTCAAGTCGGATATAATAGAAACGCCGGAACCGAACCTACAAACTCTATTCAATTGTTTGGTAACTCAGTAGAGAATGGGAAAAAGAGGTACGCATTAGACGAAAAAGGTAACGTACATCAATTTACGAATACAAATGATGGTTCGTGGCATTGGTCAGGAAGTACGGGAGATGCATCCGTTCCATTGAAAAAAAGTGATATACCAAACGCTGTTAAAAAAGAGTTTGGTTTACCTGGGAAATGGAGGTAAATATGATTTTCGGTGATCCGTATCGTTTTGCTATCTGGGTAGAATGTATTCCTCAGTGGAGTGATTCCTATAAGAATGGTTTTTTTTATTTTTTTGTAAATGGAAATATGTATCCAGAAGATGTCAGGACATCAACGTTAGATATTGATTTTTATGATGTCACTGATAAAAAAAATGCTCTTATCTCTCAGCCACGCAATGATGAAATTTTCAATGCACCAACAAATGAAGCTTTTGATGCCTTGTTTAAACTGGCATACCCAGAATCGACACAAGATGATGAATATCCAGAGCAAGTGTTTGATTTTTGTGCTTCCCCCACGATCATCAACGACTCTGGGGCCTATTTCTTTGCTGTTTCAAATGAAAGTTCAGTGAGGATTGTTGGGGGGAAAATAACGAAATTAGTTGATGGGCATAATGGAAGGATCTGGGAGGATATAGAGTGTCCGGTCATTGAGGATATAACTATTCCAAAAAATGAGATAAGTGAAATAATTACAAGCTTGAAAAAATATTCAA
>NZ_JAHWLU010000233.1:0-2008 GCF_022134725.1 Buttiauxella sp. S19-1 | reverse complement strand
CATTACACCTCCCTTCTTACCAGCATATTTTTTATTCTTATCTTTACAGTTAGGTAATATCTCAACTTCTTGATAAAAATTTATTTTCTTGTCCATTAAATCCGCCATTTTCGGTTATTTATGAGTTATTTTTCCATCCAGGGATACATTTAAATGAGAGCCATCTCTTGTCGCCCAACCAAGCTGAGCTTTACCTTTAGGGGATAGCTGAACGTCCCATTCGAATGCCTGGCCTGCCGTACGAGAAGGGCCTTTTACCCATTCATTACCGAACTTATCGAGGTAACCATTACTGGGACCTCTGGGAAGTGGATTACTGGATGAATAATTACTATCTGGAACAAAGCGGATCTTACCTTCGGTTGGAAGCTCAACATATTTTATACGGCCTTTAGTCGACCATGGTTGAGCTGCCCCGCCAGTAGGCGACTGGCGATCCGGCCTATCGTTGAGTGATAGATAAATCTCCGGCTTTATGACCGGGATTGTTGCTATTTCTGCGGAGGATCATTGTAGTGCGCTGGTACTTTGTAATCCTTTGGGATTTCAGCCCATTTTCCGGTTCGAAGTATCTTTTCTACATCTTCTCCGATAGCGTCGAAGAAGCTAGATAAACTCATTGCATGAGCTCTCAACTTTAGTAAAGCCGATTGCATTGCAATCTCGTCATTGTTTTTTTTTGCGAGAGCTAGTAACTCCGCTTTAGACTGCAATAATGTTAGATATTTTGTTAATGAACAATCCAACAAATCATTGTAATTAATAGATAAATCATCAATATCTACTGAGGTAGATGATTTTTGACTCAGGATATATAGAAAATTTTTCTTCATTTCATCAAGGAATGAATTAGTTGTCATTTTGGTAATCTCCGCCCCTCTTTAATAGCTGCTTGCGTTTTGGCGTCATTAAATGAACCATCAAGATTTAACACCACCTTAACCTTTCCTTTACTATCAAAAACTTCTAAATGATTTTTATGTGAACCATCAAGGTAGTACTTATCGCCTTTAGCAATATAATCGCCAACATTATCTTTTGCTTGATAGACACTTTGCCCTTGATACATTTGGCTAGTTTTACGGGCATTATTGTTCATCTCACTGCCAAAACCAGTCTGCTTAAAGAACTCGCCCATGTTCCCCACTGCACCTTTATTTGGCTGATATTTTCCAAGTCCACCAGTAACCGCGGCCATTGCCGCACCGGCCAGAATTTCCGCCTGCTGTGGATCTATTCCATATCGGTTTTGTAATCGCTGTGCAAACTCGGTACTGGAAACAACACCTTCTGCCTCAATCTGCTGGGCCAGCAATGAAGACATATCGTTCTTCATTGACCATGGAACATCCGCTCCCAACACTTTATCTATCGCTTCACGTATCAACATACCGTTGCCGGGTATGTCGCCATATATCGTTTTGCATCCCACCGGGTCAGAGGCACAAACAGCAATCATTTCCTGTTGCTGTTTCAGACTCAAAGCTTCCATTTCCTTCACGATCTGCTGACAATCGTTACGCGCCTCACAGCCCTTCGTTTTTTCTGCAAACTCTTCTATCTGTTTGTGGTCCAGGTAGTTATAACGCACCGAATCCAGCGCCGTCGCCGCACCCGACATGGCACCGTTACTGCCCCCCGTCACACCGCCAACCGCTGCGCCACCCAGCGCCGCTGCCCACTGGGTTATCGCCGCTTTTTCATTCACACCCAGTTGAGTATTGTTGCTCAGGTAGTCATCAACAAATTGCCCCAGAGCCTCACTGCCCATTCCCGCCAGGCCACCTGCCAGCGCATTGCCGCCGCCGAAGCTCGCCTGTATCGCACCTATCACTCCATGGATAGCCGCTTTCTCCGGGCCATCTGCCGCCCAGCCCATCGCTGCACCCAGGTCACCGGCATACTGGTTCGCCATCTGCCCGAACACCGCCGCCAGCTCCTGCTGCTCCTCGATTTTTTCCTTATCGAAGATTTTATCGATATGACCATTGGCGTTATCCGTATCGCG
>NZ_JAHWLU010000232.1:0-2095 GCF_022134725.1 Buttiauxella sp. S19-1 | reverse complement strand
CCCCAGATAATGCCCACGATTGGTTTCAATCACTGCGTCACAATCTTTTCCGGCCTCAAACCCTGGCCCGAGAGCGATGGTGACCGGAGCCATTGCGCGATGGGTACCTTTGTTCACTTTTGCCAGAATGGCATCCACTACGCCATCAGGTTGCAATACCGACAACAAACTCGCCTTTTCATCGGCTAACACCGGAATAATCCCCGCTTGTAACACCGCCGGGACTTCATCAACATCCGCGACATAGCGCGCTTTAACCCCTTCGACCGTCACTTCGCCGTCAAACATCGCCTGAGCAAAAGCGACCGAACAGCGGATCACCGTAGGTTTTGCCATTTCCAGCATCACCACGCGGAAACCGGAGTGCCAGAGGCGCAATGCCACGCCGGTCGCAATATCCCCGGCACCGCGAATAACCACCAACCGCCCCGCTGTTTCCTGCGTTTTCATTGGGCCACCGGGCGCCTGATGACGGTGCTGGACGATTTCTGCCAGAATACTGATGGCAATTTCTTGCGGTGTTTCAGCGCCAATATTAAAACCAATCGGCGCATGTAAACGCGCAAGCTTCGCTTCGGGGATTCGATGGCTACGCAATTGCTGGAGGAAAGTCTGCGTTTTGCGGCGGCTGGCTAGCAGACCCAGATATTTCACCGGCCGTTGAATCAGGCAATCCAGCGCTTCTTTGTCCTGGCTATTGGTGGCAATCACCACATAATCTTCAGCGTCGATTTGCAGGGCTTCGATGGCTTCAGTGAAGCTTGCCGCCTGGAGCAAACGAGTCGCTGGCGGGAAATAGTCAGGATTAAGATTGTCGGCATACACATCTGCCACGTGGATATTAAAATCCAGCGCTGCCGCCGCTTTGGCAATCGCCTGGTTAACATGCCCTGCCCCCACCAAAACCAGGCGCGGGCTGTGACCATGAACATCAATATAAACGGTCATCGCCCCGCCGCAGTCGGAGCCGACCGCATCTTCACCGTTACGCGCCATGCGGCCATGAAATAAACGCGGTTTACGTTCGGCGAGCGCCAGTAACGCCTCTTCAATCACCCGACGCTCCATCATGCCGCCGCCAATCGTGCCCATCACGCTGCCATCGTTGCGCACCAGCATTTGCGCACAATGGCGTGGTGTCGAGCCCCGGCTATCAACAATCTGAGCCAGCGCGAAGGGGCTGTTTTGCTGCTCCAGTCTTGCTGCTTCTGCGAATATTTTCATGATTGCCTCTACAGATTTTTATCCGTCACCGCACCTTCATCGCGCAGTAACACGTGTGTAATCGGTGGAAACTCTCTGACCGCGCCCAGCCAAATGGCATCAAGCCCGCCACTGGCGAGAAGTTCTGGCAGGACGCCGGTGATATTCTCAATATGAGAACATTGATTAATCAGCCAGATACGTTTGGCCTGCGGCGGAGCCTGTTTAAACATGCCGTGCGGATGGTTAATAAACTGCTTCAGGGCTTCAATACCTAACTTGCCCCCCTGCCGCAGCCCTGTGATGGCGCTAAACAATGGCCAGCGATGGACATTTTGCGGCTCTATCGGTTGGTTTATTGCCTGCCCGCCCATCACAGCAATAACGAAATCACTGCTTTGAGCTATGCAAGGTTCGTGCAAGGCCGGCGCTTTAAGTGGAAAACCGTGCGCTCCGTCAGCCTCCACCAGCAGCACATCGGCAAGATGGCGTTTTGCCAGTGCATCAATTTCTGCGGGCGAAAACCCGCGCACTTTACCCAATTCCTGGTTCCAGCCCGCAAAGCAGGCAATGGCAGGCGGGGTAAAAACCGCACCCGGAAGCTTTTCAGGGGAGCGACAAAATAGCACTGGAATATTCTCTTCCGGCAAATACATCTGCGTAGTGGTGGTGGCAATGACTCGCTTACCGATGCGGGCAAACTCACGGGCCAGCCAGAATAAGGTGCTGGTTTTCCCCCCGGCTCCGACAATGCTAATCACTGCAGTTTTTTGATTAAATAAATTCTTATTTTCACCGAAAGAGTTCAGAGGGGCCGGAATATTTGCATGAGTCATTATTTCCCCACCTCATCTTTAATAAAACCACTGGAAAATTGGAATGACTTTATATC
>NZ_JAHWLU010000231.1:0-2114 GCF_022134725.1 Buttiauxella sp. S19-1 | reverse complement strand
AGACGTTCGAAATCGTAAGTTACGGTTTTAGCGTTAATCGCGCCTTCCATACCTTTAACAATTAAGTCAGCCGCTTCGAACCATTCCATATGACGGAGCAGCAGAGAAAAAAATTAACCATATTTGATTGAATTAACTAATAAATATCATCACTACTACGAGTATTTTACTATCAAATATCAGCTTTTTAACTAACTGAATTTATTGAAAAATAAATGAGTTTTGCAGAAGCGTTTTCAGTCACATTTTTAGTTTGCTACCAATCATGGGGTGTCAGGTGCGGAAGTTCATATCCTGTCATGGCTGTTCTTTATGTCTGCAAATTGAACAAGTAAACGATGGGAATTACGAGGAGAAAACGTTGTCATTCTGTCGTCATCTATACTTTCAGTTTTACTGGAGGTGACCATGTGTGGACGCTTCACCCAGATCAAATCTCGTGACGACTATTTGGCGTTTCTGGTCGAAGAGGCCGAAAACGACATCCCGTACGACCCTGAGCCCATTAGCCGCTACAACGTTGCGCCTGGCACCAAAGTTCTTCTGCTAAATAACCGCGATAATTCATTACACCTCGACCCGGTGCTCTGGTCATATTCACCAGGATGGTGGGACAAACCACCATTGATAAACGCCAGGGTAGAAACTGCGGCCACCAGCCGAATGTTTCAGTCACTATGGAATCATGGCCGGGCGATTGTGTTCGCAGATGGATGGTTTGAGTGGAAGAAGGAAGGAGATATAAAACAGCCGTACTACATCTACCTGAAGAACAGGAAGCCACTGTTCTTTGCAACTGTTGGCAAACAGCCGTTTGATATGGGAGATGAAGCTGAGGGATTTTTGATTGTGACGGCGGCGGCTGACTCTGGCCTGGCCGATATTCACGACCGTAGACCTCTAGTTTTTACGCCCGAAGCAGCCATGGAATGGATGAATCCAGAAACCACCGGTGCTCAGGCCAGCGAGCTGGCCCGTGATATAGTATTTCCAGCAGACGACTTTACCTGGCACCCAGTTGGCCAGGAGGTTGGTAATGTGAACAACCAAAGCCCTGAGCTGATAAGAAATATCGATATTTAAATATGCACTTCAGCTTAGAGCTCAACCGAGAGATGAGAGAATAAATGCAAGTTATAATGAAGTCTTATGTCAAATTATCTGATTTGATTATTGCCATAAAAAACACTAATTTTAACCAAGGCTCCTATTTTTGCTTATACTCTAAGGACTCTATGGAGCCACTTGCTTCCAGTTCAGTTTGTTTTGTTGATGAGTATCCAAAAGAGAGGGGGGGAGAGGATGTTTTTCCAGAGGACGTTGTCAATAATGATCTGGAGTTATGTTATTATGGCGAACAGTTCGTTGATGTCATAAATAATGTGGTTTCACAAGTCAATGACCCTCCAATATCTGTTTTCATAGATGCCCTTAATTATTACATGGACAATGATGATTTCCTAGATACCAAATAATAAAGGCAATGTGTACATGTCTAGTTTGTACAGATCTAGTTATCACCTTACACCGGCATACAGTCGGTGTTTTTTTGTTCAGTTGAAATTTCACGATTCTGGCAAGTTAAAGAGGATGGTAGTAACTCAAGGCAATCATCGCGCCGATGCGGTGCCACAACTGCTCATACGCTTCCTAGGGGATGCTCCAACGAAGAGACCGACTGCGAGCTGCGCTATCCCTACAACCGGCACCGTTACTTTAACCCTGCGTTGGGGCTAAGTCAGAAACGAAGATCAATTCAGGTAAAGATGCGCCTTCTGATAGTGGTATATATAGGTTTACTGATACAAACGGTAATGTATACACTGGATCGATAAATGACTACAGTACACGTATGAATCTACATAGCGCGGATGGTAGTTGGCTCCTGGATCCAAAGTAGAATTTACCCCGATTGATGCGCCAGGAAGAAGCTAAAACAGTGCTAGACGCGTAAGACGCTTTTAGGGCATCGGCTTCGATAGTAATCGTATACCGCTACCGAATAAGTCATCAGGGGTTAGAGCTGTTTCTCTGGAAAAATGGAAAAATATACCGGAAGTGATGGACCTCCTGGCTTCAATAACCCATATTTTAAGTAAGTGATAGCATGGATA
>NZ_JAHWLU010000230.1:0-2154 GCF_022134725.1 Buttiauxella sp. S19-1 | reverse complement strand
CAACCCGCCCGTCCCCATCAGACCACTGGTTTTCTTTTCCTTGAAACGATATGTCGACTGTTCATCTGTGGCTGCCAGGATGTTGACATCATTTCCTGCCTGGAGGGTTACCGAGCCATCACCCACGACACCAGAGCCTTTCACGTTCAGATCGTTACCCGCTGAGAGCGAGACGTTATTTCCGCTCAGTGCACTACCTTTTTCGTAGGTGGCGTAATCCTCTTCAACCGTATGCGTGGTGGTTTTGTTCAGGAACCCTTTTTTGGTTTTGGTCTCTTCTTTGAAGTGGTAATCGCTTTCGGTGGCGGTTTCGAGATTGCTGATGCTGTTCTGGCGGACGAGTGCGGCTATTTATGCGCTGGTCAATACGATGGGAAAACAGCAATGCTACCGCCTGCAGGGATCGTGGAGCTGCAATCGTGGAAGTTTAGCGACTACCAAGTCTGACACATCTATTATTTGTTTTATTTATTAGTCAGTTATTACTCGTTCGCTTAACAATTACATGTAACTGCATCTACCATTTCGCTCGTTAATCCCCTTCAAAAAAAACCATATAGGACTTCATTTTAATACCACATATGGTATTGTTTGGAATGTATTTATGCCTGATAAGAAATCGACGTTAAGATGCGAAAACTAATTTACTACTGAGTATATTAAATGACCTTTGGTAAACGTCTCGCCTCTTTACGTAAGGGCAGAAAGCTGACGCAGGCTGTACTTGCGGACAAAGCAAGTTGTCATATATCGATGATTCGCCGCTATGAATCAGACGATGTTCAGCCCACGCTTGAGGTAATCCGCAATTTATCTCTCGCGTTATCAGTCAGTGCAGATGTGCTGGTTTTTGAGGAAGTTGAACAAAATCCTGATGATGAATTACGTTCGTTATTTCTGGCAGTTAACCAGTTCACTCAGGAGGAAAAGTCAGTGACAAAAGTACTACTGGAAGCACTGATTTTGAAACACGATGTTAATCAACGTGTAAGAAATGCGAAGGATTAGCAATCATAAAGGACGCGATGATCCAGTGTTGGAGCACTGAATCACCGCTCACCACAACCAACTAGGTAGGAGTTGATTTATGGCTAAGCAAGATTGTAATTCAGATTCAATGATTTCCAAAACACAGCGCCGTTATAAAGTGGGTTATGTCAGCGTTCGCCACGAAGACCGCAGAACCCATATGACCACCTATTACAACCGCCATCCCAGCCTGCACCTGAAGGGCGACTGGCTAAAAGAGGCAGGGTTTTCAACCGATACACCGGTTATTGTCGCTGTGGAGCGGGGGCAACTGGTTATTCGGCCTGTAGTTGAGTAGCAGATAGAACGATCCCGGCTCGCTGGCCGGGATCTTCTTTGATTAGTAGAAATCTTCTCTTTTAAAAACGACGCCAGTAGGCACGAGATCATCTTTTTCAAAATAAACTGTATTTTCTTTATCATGAAGGATCACTGCGTATCCATAGATAACCCCATCCTCTTCACTGATCCCCAAAACAACACCTTTACGGCCAACATATTTACTGTTTTTCGCATCAGGAACAACCTGAACCTCTTGGTAGAAATCAATTTTCATATTCATCATTTATGTGTAATTTTCCCATCAAGCGAGATATTTAGGTGGGAACCATCACGAGTTGCCCAGCCTAACTGCGCCTTGCCTGTCCGAGATAACTGAACATCCCATTCAAATGCCTGACCAGCTGTGCGGGATGGACCTTTCACCCATTCATTACCAAACTTATCGAAATACCCATTATTTGGCCCTCTTGGTAACGGTTGTGACGCCGAATAATCTTCAGGCGGTACATAACGAATTTTTCCACTCGTTGGAAGCTCAACATATTTTATACGGCCTTTAGTCGACCATGGTTGAGCTGCCCCGCCAGTGCCTGCCGGGTTAAAAGGCGGTTCTTCAACATACGAAATTTTATTTCCAGCAGTCGTCCCTTTTGCCGCTTCAGGCTTAACGCTGCCCTTACCACCCTGAGCCGCCTCATCACCAGCCACTTTGTAGCCCGCAATGATACTCACGATACCGTGCAACTGCATCGCATCGTCATAGGCTTTTTCAACTTCTGCCCATGATTTTGTGTTACCGGGACTCTCCACTATCCCCTTAATCGCCGCATCACGCGTGATATT
>NZ_JAHWLU010000229.1:0-2171 GCF_022134725.1 Buttiauxella sp. S19-1 | reverse complement strand
GTGGTGAACAGACGGTGAACAGTCAGACCTCGATTGTTCACCCTCTAATATACTGTATTACTTATCTTTTTTTTAAAGGTGAACAGAGTGAATAGTTAATAGCTAAAAAATAATAAAAGAGGGGGGTATGTTCCTGAGACCTTTCCTCTGGCAAGCCGGTTTTCAGGTCTTCTTGTGCCATATCTGATACATCCGGTGTGGTTCACTGATGTTGTGCCATCACAGGCAGAATGACATCAGGTTGAAAAAACGGAGAACTCAATGATGAAAACTGACTCACTCAACACGGTAATAAAAGTCACCAGTAGCGCGCAGGATGGAAAAACGCAGAACGGCGTCAAAAATGCGCTGAATACGCTGAACGGACAGGAAAGCCAGGTTCTCACCGCCGCACTGACCCGCGACCTGAAATCCTTCGGCGATGCGAAATCCCGACATACCGCAAACATGCTTGAGCTTAATGAGATTGGCACTGCCATCAGCCGCAGCGAGAAGGAGCGACAGGTCGCACTGGAAGAAAGTGAGGAAGCAGAGCACAGCTGGCGCAGCCGGTTCCGTGCCCTCAAAGGTGCCATTACACCGGAAATGAAAAACGAGCACAGCCAGCGGATTGCTAATCGCGAGCTGGCGGAGGAGTTCACCGCGCTGATTGGCGAACTGGAAACAGATAAAACCCGCGCCATGCTCAGTGCCTGCGCATCAGGCAAGGCCTATGTTGAGGCACACCGTACCGCTTTTAGCACTTACGCCAATAATGAATGGAATACGGCAATAAAAGACCTGAGTCCTGCGCTGATCCGGGCATTCTGTCTGCGCCTGCGTGAGCTGGACATTCAGGGGAATGAGGCACCGAAAAGAACGCTGGTACAGGAGCTGGGCGACCGCATTCTCAGCCAGAGCCAGCTCCACCATTTCAGCATGGAAAATGAACCAGTGCTCTCTCAGCTTGGCCTGTACCGTCCTGCACTGACCGGCGTCGATATGAATCTCTACGACAGCCCCATCAAACGGTCGATGATAGCCAAAGAGCTGGCAGAGAAAGCAGACAAAAAACAGGAGGGCTGATCATGATGCACTGCCCGTTCTGCAAAACCTCAGCGCATTCACGTACCAGCCGTTATCTGTCTGACAGTGTCAAACATCGCTATTACCAGTGCCAGAATGTACTTTGCTCAGCGACGTTCCGGTCGATGGAGTCCGTTGAGTCGATTATTTGTCATCCGGTGACCGGAGATGAACCGGCAGATGAATTTATCCAGGGGGAAATGGATAAAGCACCGAAACAGCGACCGTCAGCGACACAATGACCTACCGGGGATGAATCAATGAGCGACACACCATTACAGCAGGCCTTTGCCGTGTGTCAGGCGAATAAAACCGCCTGGCAGAATAAAAAAGATGAACTGAAAGCGGCAGAGATTGCGCTGGATGAACAGCTTGCACCGGGACATCCCCGGAACGCGGAGCGGATTACTTATCTGAGTGAATATATTGACGTTAAACAGTGGGAAATCACCTGTGCGGCGGGGCGTTATATTCGCTCGCATGAAGCGGTACAGCACACCAGTATTTGCCATTCACTCGATGCGTTTATGAAGCAGAACGGGGCCGCGCTGGTCAGTACGCTGGCACCGGAATTAATGGGGATTAATCAGCTTCAGACTTCAGTCCGTGAGCTGGCCATACGGCGAGCGACGCATTACCTCGGGGAAGCCCTGCGGGATTATCTGGCGACCGGTCCGGAAATTCATTACACAGCGGAAAACAGCGACATTTTGACAGCCATCGGATTCAGGCCTGATAAGGCTTCGCGGGCTGATACTCAGCAGAAATATACACCGGCACAAAACCATGTTTACGCGCACCGGCTGGCAGAACTGAACCAGCAACCACCCGCATAAAATCGACCAGAAAATCCCGCCATTTAATTCAATTAAACCATGCATTACGGTGCATGGTTTCGCATGTAAAACCCCGTATTTTTCACACTTCATCACCCCAGAGCTGGCGCGGCTCCGGGGTGTTCATGCACCTGCATTAAAACCCACCCATGAAGCGGGCAGGCGTGGCGGGGATAGCATTGCGCGCGCGGTATTTATTAATTTTTTAAATGAAGAGTAGTAACATGCTACAACAATGATAATTGTTACCATGCTAATGGTAATTAATCA
>NZ_JAHWLU010000228.1:0-2240 GCF_022134725.1 Buttiauxella sp. S19-1 | reverse complement strand
CTAAGCGCCCTATTCAGCAAGCCCATTCATTGACCATCAATAATGCCAGCCGACTCAATAAGCAATTACAAAACTCCGATAGCATTGAAGCGATGGGCATGCTCGCTACGCTGAAACTCAACTGGCAGGAACAACACAGCAAAGTCCTGGTACTGCAAACGCAGATTGCCGATAAAACCGCCAACTTAAACAGTTTGAGCCGCTTTGTTCGCGTGTTGCTGCAATCCGTGGCGCTGGGAGCCGGTGCCTTACTGGTGATTGGGGGTCAAATTACCCCAGGGCTGATGATTGCCGCCTCCATCATTCTTGGCCGCGTCCTCAACCCGGTGGAACAAATCATCGGTAGCTGGAAACAGTTTGTGCAATTTCGCAGTGCGTGGCAGCAGCTATCGACATTGCTGAAGGAATACCCGGCACCGAAGGAAATTCTCACGTTGCCACGCCCAAAGGGCAATATCAGCGTCGAAGCGTTGTTTGCCGCAGCACCTGGTCAACGTAGCCCTCTGCTGCGTAACATCTCATTTCAACTCGAACAAGGTGAAGTGCTGGGCATCATTGGCCCTTCCGCATCAGGGAAAACCTCGCTGGCTAAGCTGTTAGTCGGCGTCTGGAAGCCGCTCTCCGGTAAGGTTCGCCTGGATGGCGCGGATATTTGCCAGTGGGATAAAGAGTTACTTGGCCCGTCAATCGGCTACCTCCCGCAAGATGTTGAATTGTTTGACGGCAGCATCGCGCAAAACATCGCGCGTTTTACCAAAAGCGACAGCGAACTTATCGTGGCCGCCGCTGTTCTGGCGGGTGTTCACGAAATGATTTTGCGCCTTCCGCAAGGCTACGACACGCCGCTGGGCGCGGGCGGGCACCAGTTGTCCGGTGGGCAACGGCAGCGTATTGGGCTGGCGCGCGCGGTCTATAACAACCCCGCTTTCCTCGTGCTGGATGAACCGAACGCTAATCTGGATGACGCGGGTGAATTCGCGCTGGTGAAAGCGATTAATACCCTGCGAACCCAGGGGCAAACCACCGTAATTATCTCGCATCGTCCGACGCTGCTTGGCGTCGTAAATAAAGTCTTACTGCTCAATGAAGGAGCGGTGCAGGAGTTCGGCACCCGCGACCAGGTCTTTGCCAATCTACGCCAGGCCAACGTTTTAAAACCGGTGGCAACCTCTGGCTCATCGAATAACGAACAGCAACGAGAGGCCTGAAGATGAAAAAGATTAAAAGCGAAATTCTGGGTTCTGGCAGCGTAGATACGCAAATTTGGCCGCCGATCCTGCGGGGGATCGTCGTCATTATGCTTGGCGTCGGTGGCTTCTTATTGTGGGCGGTACAGGCTCCTTTAGATGCGGGTGTGGTGGCTGACGGTACAGTCACGGTTTCCAGCAACCGCAAAACCATTCAACATCTGAGCGGTGGACGCGTTACCGATATTTTTATCAGAGAAGGCGATATTGTTAAAAAGAACCAGATATTAGTGCGGCTGGATAAAATGCAGCTCGACATGCGTTACAGCGCATTAAACGCACAATATATCTCAGCCAAAAGTAATGAAGATCGTTTATTGGCCGAAAGAGATGGCCTGGAAACCATTGCCTTCGACAAAGTGCTGACACAACAGTTTTCAACCAACAAACGCCTGATAGAAGTGAGAAACCTGCAAGAAAAATTATTTGATACGCGCCGCAAAAATATCCAGGACGAAGTGTCGATGATTCAGGAAACACTCGTTGGCCTTGTCGAGCAGACTGATAATTTAAATAAAATAAAGAGCTATCGCGATCATCAGTCTAATCTGATCAACCGTGAATTGGGTGCTATTCGCGCACTCAGTGAGAAGAACTACTACCCCAAAGCGCAATTACTGGTACTTGAACGCGAAGCTGCGGAAATATCCGGCAGTGTCTCGGAAGATATTCTGAATATTGCCAGACTCAAATCGCAACAAAATGAATTGAAAATAAAGGCCTATCAAGTGCGCCATCAATACCTGCGCGAAGTGGAATCTGAATTAACAGAAAAACAAAAAGAAGTGGCGATGCTGGAAGATGAACTGGTGTCAACCCGCCATGAGCTGGATAATACGGAAATCCGCTCGCCGATTGATGGCATCGTTCTGGATGTCAAAGTCAGCACCGTGGGCGGCGTTATTCAGCCTGGTGAACATTTAATGGATATTGTCGCGGCCGGACAACCTCTGCAAATTGATGCCAAAATCCCGGTGCATGCCATTGATAAAC
>NZ_JAHWLU010000227.1:0-2403 GCF_022134725.1 Buttiauxella sp. S19-1 | reverse complement strand
ACCTTCTATCATCCGTGGCGCAGGCACCGCGGGAATGGGCATGGTCGAAGTGGGCTGGCTGTCGTCTGTTCCGTATCTGGCGGCGACCATCGCGATGATTGTGGTTTCCTGGGCTTCGGACAAGATGCAGAACCGTAAGCTGTTTGTCTGGCCGCTGCTGCTGATTGGCGCGCTGGCTTTCCTCGGTTCGTGGCTGGTTGGTGCCGATCACTTCTGGGTTTCCTACACCCTGCTGGTGATTGCCGGTGCGGCAATGTATGCGCCCTACGGTCCATTCTTTGCGATTATTCCGGAAATGTTGCCGCGCAATGTCGCGGGTGGCGCGATGGCATTAATCAACAGTATGGGGGCGCTCGGTTCGTTTGTTGGCTCCTGGTTTGTTGGCTACCTTAACGGTGCAACGGGCAGCCCGTCGGCTTCCTATGTCTTTATGGGGGTGGCATTGCTCGCCTCAGTGTGGCTAACTCTGATTGTGAAACCGGCGAAAAACCAACACGTCCCAGTGGCAGCACACCACGCCTAATCTCAGGCCCGGCGGCCGTTAAACCGCCAGGCCTGTCTATAACTATTTAACGGAGAACGCCATGAAGCCGCCCGTCATCCTCTACAAAAAGTTACCTGACGACCTGCTTGCCCGTCTTGAAAGTCACTTTAGCGTCACTCAGCTGAATAACCTAAGCCAAGAAACCATCAAGCAAAACGCGCAAGCCTTTGCCGATGCGCAAGGGATTCTGGGTTCCAGCGAAACAGTGGATAAAGCGTTTCTGGAGCACACTCCGAATCTGCGCGCAGCGTCGACCATTTCCGTCGGCTACGACAATTTTGATGTTGATGCACTGAGCGCGCGCGGTATCGCGCTGATGCACACGCCAACAGTTCTGACAGAAACCGTCGCCGACACCATGATGACGTTAGTACTGGCGACCGCACGTCGCGCGCTGGAAGTGGCTGAACGAGTGAAAAAGGGTGAATGGCAAGGCAGCATTGGAGCGGATTGGTTTGGCATCGACGTGCACCATAAAACGTTAGGGATTCTGGGCATGGGCCGCATTGGCCTGGCACTGGCACAACGTGCGCACTTCGGCTTTAGCATGCCGATTTTGTATAACGCTCGCCGCCATCACCAGGAAGCCGAAGAGCGTTTTAACGCACGTTATTGCGACCTGGATACCTTGTTAGCCGAATCCGATTTCGTCTGTATTTCTCTGCCGCTGACGGACGAAACTTATCATCTGATTGGTGCTGAGCAATTGGCTAAAATGAAATCCTCAGCGATTTTGATTAACGCCGGACGTGGCCCGGTAGTTGACGAAAAGGCACTGATTCAAGCGCTGGTAGACGGCAAAATTCACGCCGCTGGGCTGGATGTTTTTGAACAAGAACCGCTGCCGGTTGATTCCCCGCTGCTGAGCCTGCCGAACGTCGTGGCGCTGCCGCATATCGGTTCCGCGACCCACGAAACCCGCTACAACATGGCCGCCTGCGCGGTGGATAACTTAATTGCAGCGTTGAGTGGCAAGGTGAAAGAGAACTGCGTGAACCCGCAGGTATTGAAGTAATTGATTGTTGGCGGATGACGCTTGCGCTTATCCGCCCTACGAACGATAACCAGTAGGTCGGGCAAGCGCAGCGCCCCCGACATATTGACTAAAGCCAGATTAGAAATCAGTCTTAGAAAAACCAGTCATTTCTTCGAGGCCCATCTCACGGCCTAACGCCGTCATTGGATGCACGATAACCAGGCCGCGCACTGCTTTTTTCAGGGCACCCATGTTGGCTTGTTCTTTCTTGGTAATTGGACGCTTGTACGGCAGCGCCATCAGCTTTTGCGCTTCTTTGCTCAGCTTCTGGTTGCGCACCGCTTGCAGGCGCACGATCTCAATTTCCAGCTTCGCTTTCTCTTTTTCCATCTCAGCGTACTTTTCAGCGTCATTGATCAGATGCAGTTCAGGCATCTCGTGACGGATAAGATCGAGGCGATCGCTAAGACGTTTGATTTCTGCTTTTTCGATTTCTTTCATTTTTAATTAACCGTGAATAACTTTCATTGCTGGCAAGGATACACCATTCGGCTTAAGAGGGCGAAAAGGGAGTTCGGTCAGAATTACTTCTGGAAGGCTTTTTTTAAGCTGATCCGTGAGATCAGCTCGGTTAAAGAGAGCACCATCGTGGAACGAACAATTTGCTGATAACGCTGTTTCTGCATGGCAATCAGCTCAGGATCGCTGCCATCCACAAACTTTGGCGTCGGAGGCAGAGCGGAAACACAATGCAATTCACCAAACGGGCCAAGCATTTCATCGTCGGTAAATTTGTAGTCGTTACCGTCGTGATTAAGTTCTTCACGCAGCGCCATCAGCAGCTCGCAATCTTCGTACTCCGCGCGATTAAGCACGCCAAGGC
>NZ_JAHWLU010000226.1:0-2425 GCF_022134725.1 Buttiauxella sp. S19-1 | reverse complement strand
CAGAAATACTGTTTCACAATGCAAAAACGTGTTTGAAGTCACACTAAAAAACATAGCAAAAATCACATAAACATTTTTAACCTTTAAAATCATAAAGATAAAAAATTAAACAAAACCTGCACAATATAAACAAGTATTTAAAAGCACTCATTTCCGTGATGCAAATCTCATTACAAGGCGTTATTTTACATCTCTGATATTAATTTGAAGTTAATCACACAAATAATTATTCCGCCTCTTACACTGCGCACTCAATCCAAAAAAATTTATTTCTAGCCTCATATTTAACGAAAATTAATAACACCATTAACGGTATCAACACATTGATACTAATAAGGCGAACATTCTTAGCACCCTGAATTCATTCCATCGATGGACGGAGAAAATATGTGCCCGACAAAACCCAGTTTATTATCTTGCCTGTCATTGCTTTCGTTGGCGGTGGCGGGTTCATTACTGGCCTCACCGTTATATGCCGCCGATGCACATCCACTGCAAATTAAGCTCGATGATCTACGCTATAGCCAGCAGCAGATAGAGGCACAAAATCCACAATTTACCGGGGCTTATCAAAAACTGATTGCCAACGCAGACAAGGCGCTGAACAAACCACTGTATTCAGTGATGGATAAAACGCTAATCGCCGCCAGCGGCGATAAACATGATTACTACAGTTTTCCACCGTACTGGTGGCCCGATCCGAACAAAAAAGATGGCCTGCCCTACCTTCGCAAAGATGGCCAAACCAACCCTGATGCCAATAGTGATGCCACGGACAAAAAACGTCTGGTGAACATGAGCAATGACGTTTGGACACTGGCGCTGGCGTGGCAATTTTCGCACAACCCGGCATACGCCGAAAAAGCACGTGACCAATTGCTGAACTGGTTTGTGAAACCAGAAACGCGCATGAATCCTAACCTGCAACATGCGCAGGCTATTCCAGGGATTAACGATGGCCGAGGGATTGGCCTGATTGACAGTCGCGCGCTGGTCGAAGTGATTGATGCCGTTGAATTATTACGCCCAGCGAATGTGGTCAGCGATGAAGATTATCAGAAGATAAAACAATGGTATGGCGATTTTTACCATTGGATGAGCACCAGCCAAAACGGATTTGAAGAAGACAATTGGCATAACAATCACGGCACCTATTTTGATTTACAGGCAGCGTCATTTGCCCTGTTTAGTGGCGATATAGCCGCCGCTAAAAAACGACTACAAATCACCCAACTACGACGTATTCCCTCCCATTTTGATAAAGAAGGCCGCCAGATGGCGGAAATTGAGCGCACTCGCCCGTGGCATTACAGCAATTTCCATCTTGAGGCTTACAACAAGTTGGGGCGTTTAGGGGACATTGCTGGGGTTGATGTCTGGAATTTCACTCTTGATGACCATAGCTTGCGCCAGGGCTATCGCTACCTCGCGCACTACATAAATAGCACTGAAACCTGGCCCTGGAAGGATATTGATAAAATGGATGATCAAAAAGCACTGGTGAATATGGTCAGTGCCGCACGAGCCTGGCCTGACGACAAACTGTTTGTTGAAAAAGCCGAATGGCTGATGGCGAAGTATCCAGATGATATCTCGCATCTGATTACCCCATTAAAGCAACAGTGATAGAGAATAAGGATCGAGCGATGAAGCAGTTCACCACGCAACAACTTATTCTTCTTCAGCAACGAGTTTGCGCTCAACCCGCCATTATTGAGCAGTTGATTGCCGACAACAGTGTGGTTCTCAACAATCCAGTCGTTGTGCCAGAAACCGCCCTGGCAACCTGGAATCTCTATTATTTCTGCCCCGACCACGGCGTCAGGTTGGTGTGGGATCGCGCCTCGCCAACCTGCCATTGCTGCCCGATAGACGGCCAAAACTTTAGCGGTGAACCCTATGATGGTGCGTGGTGGCGTGAGCTCAACGGCCTGAATGCCAAAGCCTGCCACCAGCTGGGTTTATTGTGGCAACTTACTGGCGAGCAGATCTATCTGGATAAAGTCAGTGAATTGCTGATGCGTTACGCTAAGTTCTACCCGGATTACAAAATTCACGGTGGCATTCCGTACAATGGTCCGGGGAAAATGAATGCCCAGACACTTTGCGAAGCGAACTGCATGCTGGATTTCGCCCTCGGTTTTGATTGCATCGCTGAGGCACTCACTGCCGAACAGCGCGAGTACGTTACAGTTCGTTTATTGCGCGCTGGTGCGCAGTTTTTGATGGCCCATCGCACTGCACAATTACACAACCATGAAGTGAAAATTGGCTGCGCGGTGGGTGTGTTGGGGCTGGTGCTGGAAGATGCCGCGTTAGTCGAATTTGCCGTCAACCAACCTTACGGTCTGCGTTATCAGCTTGAACAGGGCCTGTTCGAGGAAGGGCTGTGGTTCGAGGGATCTATTCATTACCACTTCTACGC
>NZ_JAHWLU010000225.1:0-2440 GCF_022134725.1 Buttiauxella sp. S19-1 | reverse complement strand
GCTCCACCCCGCGTCCGTATAACTATTTACTGCTAATGGTTTTCACCACCGCGCTAAACTCAGCGACTTTTTAATTGGTTGCGGGGGCCAGATTTGAACTGACGACCTTCGGGTTATGAGCCCGACGAGCTACCAGGCTGCTCCACCCCGCGTCCGTGGAAGCGCACTATACTCTGCTCGGCTTTTGATGCAACCCTTTTTTTTAAAAATACCCGATTTGTCTCATCTAACTGATAATAATTTAATTTAAGTACAAATAACGAACACATCTGGGCTGTGCGAGGCGCAACTCGTTTAAATCTTGCGGCGTGTTTGCTATCTTCCCGTGGCGTAATGCGGCATAAACAGGGCGAGGAAGTAATGATAGGACGTTGGACGAAGTACATTGTAACTGGGGTAATGGTTGCCATTCTGGCTGGCTGTTCCTCGAAACCGACAGATAAAGGTCAGCAATATAAGGACGGGAAGTTCACCCAGCCATTTTCCCTGGTCAATCGCCCGGATGCGGTAGGGGCGCCCATTAACGGTGGCGACTTTGCTGAGCAAGTTAACCAGATTCGTTCTGCCTCTCCTCGCCTCTATAATAGCAAGAGCGATGTTTACGGCGCGGTTCAGCAGTGGCTGCAGGCCGGTGGCGATACTAGTAAGTTGAGCCAGTACGGGATTGACGCCTGGCAGATGGAAGGTGCCGACAACTACGGCAACGTGCAATTCACCGGCTATTACACACCAGTCGTGCAGGCGCGTTACACCCGTCAGGGTGAGTTCCAGTATCCGATTTACCGCATGCCACCAAAACGCGGACGTTTACCTTCCCGTGCCGAAATCTACAGTGGTGCCCTGAGCGACAGCTACATTATTGCTTACAGCAACTCCTTAATGGATAACTTCATTATGGATGTGCAGGGCAGTGGCTATATCGATTTTGGCGATGGCCAGCCATTAACCTTCTTTGGTTACTCAGGCAAGAATGGCCACGCTTATCGTAGTATCGGTAAGGTGCTTATCGACCGCGGTGAAGTAAAGAAAGAAGATATGTCGATGCAGGCCATTCGTCACTGGGGTGAAACTCATAGCCAGGCCGAAGTACAGGAACTGCTTGAGCAGAACCCATCTTTTGTCTTCTTTAAACCTGCAAGCTTCGCGCCAGTGAAAGGGGCGAGTGCCGTACCGTTAATTGGCCGCGCCTCTGTCGCGTCGGACCGCTCGATCATTCCAGCAGGCACCACGATTCTGGCAGAAGTCCCGTTACTGGATAACAACGGTAAATTCAGCGGGCAATATGAATTACGCGTGATGGTAGCACTGGATGTTGGTGGCGCGATTAAAGGCCAGCACTTTGATATCTACCAGGGGATTGGCGCGGATGCCGGTCACCGAGCAGGTTGGTACAACCATTATGGTCGCGTTTGGGTACTGAAAAACGCACCAGGTACTACCAACAGCGTATTTACCGGTTAAATTTTCCCCCTGACGGGCTGTATAATCAGCCCGTCGTCTTTACCCGCAAGAACACCCGCAAAGATTTTTCCGAGGATAACGTAATGTCTGTAGTGTTGACTGATGCCTGGCTGCAACGCTTTGGTGGTACTGCTCGTTTGTATGGCCGCAATGCCCTACAACTGTTTGCGGATGCGCATGTTTGCGTGATTGGCATTGGTGGCGTCGGCTCCTGGGCGGCAGAAGCACTGGCGCGTACCGGTATCGGCGCGATTACGCTTATCGATATGGATGATGTTTGCGTGACCAACACCAACCGCCAGATTCACGCATTGCGCGATAACGTCGGGCAGGCCAAGACCGAAGTGATGGCGGCGCGTATTCGTGAAATTAACCCGGAATGCCGCGTCACGGTAGTGGATGACTTTATTACTGCGGAAAATACCGCGCAGCTGCTTAATCAAGGTTTTAGCTACGTTATTGACGCTATTGATAGCGTGCGCCCTAAAGCGGCTCTGATCGCTTACTGTCGACGCAATAAGATCCCGCTGGTCACAACCGGTGGAGCAGGCGGGCAAATCGATCCTACGCAGATTCAAGTGGTCGATCTGGCGAAGACTATTCAGGATCCGCTGGCAGCAAAACTGCGCGAAAGACTAAAAAGTGATTTTGGCGTGGTGAAGAACAGTAAAGGAAAGCTCGGTATTGATTGCGTGTTTTCCACCGAAGCGCTGGTTTATCCGCAGGCTGATGGTTCAGTGTGTGCAATGAAAAGTACCGCCGATGGCCCGAAACGTATGGACTGTGCATCCGGTTTTGGTGCGGCAACGATGGTCACCGCCAGCTTTGGTTTTGTGGCGGTGTCCCATGTTTTAAAGAAAATGATGGCAAAAGCGGCGCGGAATCAGGGCTGAACCGCGGTACGAACGGCTTGCGCTAATGCCGCAAGCCCGCTGCTGCGCGAGGCGCTTAGCTGATTGCGCAGCCCTAAATCATCGAA
>NZ_JAHWLU010000224.1:0-2500 GCF_022134725.1 Buttiauxella sp. S19-1 | reverse complement strand
ATTATGGTTTGCCTGATCAAAAAAACAACGATATTAATCGTTTTTGTCTATTTCATGATCAAATTTGTTTTCACCAAAGCATTATCCCACAATAAAACTATTGTTTTCCAAGTCTGATATATAAAGTAAAAACAAGAATAAACATTCAATACAGATAGTGAGAAGATTCTCATTCAACAATTCCAGAGAAATACTCCCCCCTCATGTAAATAAACATTTCCACAGAATACTTAAGTCAAATCAACAGACGCTAGATTTTACATCAGGATAACCGCTTGAGTATTAACAGCACCACTTAATGATTACCCTTCAATAATCCATCATTCAAAAATAAATAAAATACATTTAAAATCAATAAATTAAACAATAATAACCATTAAAAAACAATGTCGTTACTTTATATGAAATGGCCAAAAAATTCAGACCGTAATAGCTAATGATTTCTCTTGGCTTCTCGGGAAACTTGAATAATTACACTTAACTCAAATTAATAATAATGGTGCTCAATTCCCACCGCTCTACCTGCAATGATACATTAACGGGTAACGAGTTGTATAAAAACCAAGCAAACAGCGTCTTCACATGCTGGCTTTCGCTCGTTTTTATATAACCACATATTGTATTTATTGCTACCAGAAACATGGGAATGAATCCCAATCTATTAGCATGTTAATAATAGATTCCGAGATAATAAAACGCATGAAATATATTTATAAAGCGGTATCCCGCGAAGGGCTGGGCTTATTTATCGCAGCCTCGCTGTGTACGACCACAGCACACGCCGTATCCATCAATAAAGATGGCACTTTTGCTGACCTTCCTGAAAACCCGGACGCCTTATATGTCGGTGATGGTGGAACCGGCTCGCTGATTATCAAACAAGGTGAGACTGTTGTCGCCGGGCAAACTTCCGGTGGGATCTCCGGCTCAGTACTGGGCTACGATAATGGCGACAGCGGGACGGTGGATGTCGATGGCGGCACCTGGTACGACAGTGTTACCTCCTCTAATGACCCATCGGGCAAAGGAACAACCACTGTTGGCGGCAGCGGAGATGGCACGCTGAATATTAAAAACGGCGGCAATATGTACGCCATGTTTATTAATATCGGGCAAAACGGCAGTGGTAACGGTGTCGTTAATGTCGATGGTGCCGATTCCCATTTATTTGTCACTGCGGATTCAAGCTCGGGGATCACCGTTGGGACCAACGGCACCGGGACACTAAACATCACCAACGGTGGGAAAGTGACCTCCAACTCATCATCCTCCGTTGGCCATGGTAAGAAGGCTAACGGTACCGTGAACGTCAGCGGAAAAGGTTCAAACCTCACGATTACCAGCGGCGGATTAAGTGTGGGTGGCAGCGGAACCGGCACCTTAAACGTTACCGATGGTGGCACCATCAACAGTAATGGTGGGGCCATTGCCGCAGCATCCGGATCGACGGGCATTGCAACCGTCAGTGGCGCAGGTTCAAGCTGGGATCTCGGCGCGGATCGCACACTTTCCATTGGTTTTAGCTCCAAAGATGGCACTGAAGCCGAAAGTACCGGAACGTTGGTTGTTGCAGATCAAGGCCGCGTGGCGGCTGGAAATGGCATCAACGTGGCGGGTGATGGCAGCACTATTTACATCGGTGCTGAAGAAGGGTCTGCTGCGACTGCTCCAGGCACACTGGAAACACCAAAAATTGATTTACTCAATGCAAGTAATACGCTGGTGTTTAACCACTCAGATACCTCAGGAAACTACCTGTTCTCGCCGAAAGTTTCAGGCAAGGGGACGGTCACCAACTTAAACGGCACAACCGTACTGACTGGCGAGAATACCTACACCGGTGGCACCACCATCAGCGGTGGCACTCTGCAACTGGGCGATGGCAGCACGGCGGGCACACTGGTTGGTGATGTCGTCAACAACAGCGAATTTGTCATCAATAACCCAGCGGAAACCACGCTGTCTGGTGTGATGTCAGGCACAGGTTCGATGACTCAACAGGGCGATGGCACCACCATTTTAACCACCCAAAATAGCTACACCGGCAAAACCATCGTCAATGCAGGCGCGCTGCGTACCGATGAAGTTGACAGTATTGCCACCAGCAATGAAGTGAATATCAATGGCGGCGTGTTTGATCTGAACGGTAACAACCAACTGGTGAATCGCCTTGGCGGAACCGGCGGTGAAGTTCAGTTGAATGGCGCGACACTGACCGTCAACAATGCGACAAGCGCAGATGATTCCCGCTACGCGGGCAATATTGTCGATGGCACTTCCGAAGGCAGCCTGACCAAAACCGGTGACGGTTCCCTGACGCTGACCGGTAAAACAGGCTGGACAGGCGATACCCATATCGATGGCGGCGAGTTGGTGCTTGATGGCAGCAACGGCGGCGCACAGCTAGTCAGTAATATCATCGCCAAAGACAACACTGCGCTTTCTCTGCGTAACGGTGCAAATCTGACCGGCTGGATTGACCCAACCGACGTCAACATCG
>NZ_JAHWLU010000223.1:0-2521 GCF_022134725.1 Buttiauxella sp. S19-1 | reverse complement strand
GGAATAGCCAGATGCACCCTCGCATAGCTCACCCCTTCTAATCCCATAATGGTACGGGCCAACTCGCCTTCAAGCCCACGACGATAACGGGCATTTTCAACAAACTGGCTGGTCCCGAGAGTGGAATCCTTTTCCAGCATTTCCAGCCCTACTGGCAGTTTGGCTTGTACGCCTTTAGCCGCCAGTAGCATGCGCGCCTGCGACAGGCGATCTTCTTCCACCAGTACCTGCCCAGTCGTCTCCATCAGCCGATAGGGAATGTTTTCCTGATCCAGGACAGACATGATCTGGGCGCTGTCGAAGCGCTCCTGCTGACCATAAAGAGGGCGATAATTCCCCTGATAAGACCAGAGAACCAGGACAACGAGTACTGCCAACAGGCACGCCAGCATTCCCAGCAGGATAAACTGGGGGCCTTTTCCACGTAGCGTGGATATATTAGGCACCTGTTGACTAATGTTGCCCCAAACGGATTTGAATTTTTGCCTCATGGGTTGCTCATTACTTCCCATCTTACAGCGGCATCTTCATGATTTCGTCAACACCGGTCATCAGCTTGTTACGGACCTGGGTAAGGGCCGAGAAGCTGAGGCTGGCTTTCTGACTGGCAATCATGGCACCAGTAAGATCATCGCTGGCCCCTGTTTCAATTTGCGTCGCCAGGTTTGCCGCATCTTGCTGATGACGATCAACGCCATTAAGGGCGGCATGAAAAACACTCCCAAACGAGGTATTTTGCGTATTGTTCTGCGACGAAGGCGCTATTAGCGGTTGCTGAACTTCTGCCTGCATGGTAGCCATGCGCTGCATCATCGCCTGCTGCGTGTCGTTTATTGAGTTCATAATATGAGCCAGGTAATTAAACTAGTGTTATGCATCATCTGCGATGATGCCTCTTCGCCGCATCTCGGCAAGTTTGTAACGCAGAGCCCTGGGAGTAATGCCGAGAGCCTCGGCAGTCATACTCCGATGACCACGGCAACTGCGTAGGGTTTCTAAAACATGCTGGAATTCACCGTGTTTGCGACTCTCCTGCAAAGACTCAACAGGGCTGTGTTCAGAGCGAACCATCGGGGCAACAACACTGCTTCCCTGCCCGGAAGGGCAGGCAAATAAACCGAAGTCAGACGCGAGCAGCACAATGCCACGACACATGACCAGAGCACGTTGTACGCGGTTCTCCAGCTCCCGAATATTGCCCGGCCAATTGTGTGCCAATAATGCCTGCTGAGCGCATGGGCTTAATTTAACGGCGTGAGCAAAGGTATGGTCGCCATGCTTTTGCACGAAGTGAGCGATTAAGCTATCCAACTCTTCACGACGCTGACGCAATGGAGGGATGACGAGTGGCAAGATGTCCAACCGATAGAACAAGTCTTCACGGAAGTAGCCCTTGCTTACTGCCTCTTTAAGATTCTGGTTAGTGGCGGTGATAAGCCGAACATCGAGCGGAATCACTTTATTGCTGCCCAGACGCTCCACCTCCCATTCCTGCAGCACACGCAACAGCTTGGTCTGTAAAGACAGTGGCATCTCAGCGATTTCATCCAGGAACAAGGTTCCGTGGTTTGCGAGTTCAAATTTTCCGACCTGCCCGGTATAAGCGCCGGTAAACGCCCCTTTAACGTGGCCAAACAGAATAGCTTCCAGCATGCTCTCAGGAATCGCGGCACAGTTGACTGCCACAAAGGGGCCGGACTTCCGCATAGAGTTGGTGTGAATGAATTGCGCTAGCATCTCCTTCCCCGTCCCCGTTTCTCCTCGAATAAGTACAGGAGCGTCAGCGAGAGCCACTCGATGCGCCATGGTCTGCAAGCGACGAGAAGCAGGAGACCCCATGATCATTCCTTGGGTCTGCAACGAATTGGCATTGAGCAACCGGGTTATCTGCTGGCTAAGTTGCTGGAGGCTAAAGGGATAAAGTAAATAATCATTCACCCCAGCCCCGAGGGCAGTGCTCGCCCATTCCGCTTGCTCTACATGGCTAATCAACAGAATAGGAAGCGCATTAAACTGGCGAATATAGGCAAGAGCCTGCGATTGAGACAGACCTCGCCCCAGAATGACCAGGCTCGGAGAACTGGCATTATTATAAGCGTCTATGTCAGGCAAACTTGTCTGCCAGACAACGCGACAGGCATATTCTTCACTGAGATGAGTGAGAACGTCGTCTGCGCACGCTTTATCAGATTCAAGCAGCAAGATCATTGAACGAGTAGAACCCTGTTGTGAGCTAAAGAAACACCAGAGACGTAGCTGGATTTTGGTGAGGATTAAAGCAGAGTGGACTTAACTGAAGCTGAATGTGGGCTATAAATGAACCGCCTGAGCCTGTGGAATTTTGTAATAATCATACCCACCATGAGTGGACAGGCATCTCAGTGAGTAAACTCACAATCAGAGGTGATGTGATGGACGCCCCTTCCCAGCCTAAGTTCTGCCACACTTATGCTGAATGTCTATTCGCAGAGGAACAACATCATGAACTCGATAAAAGTTGTCGGGATCGATTTAGCTAAGT
>NZ_JAHWLU010000222.1:0-2579 GCF_022134725.1 Buttiauxella sp. S19-1 | reverse complement strand
CACCGGCACTTGTAATTGCAATGTTTTGCCGTTGACGATGGCCGATTTGCTATTAGGTTTTACTTTCACAAACGCACCGTCTTTCACAATGGTGAACATCTGCGCGTAATCATCCCATTGCACATCAGCACCGAATTCAGTCAGTGTTTTCTCCATCGGCACCATATGCGCTTCGCTGCCGTGAGCGAATACAGCCGGGGAAGTCAGAAGTGCGATTGCTAAAGCCAGGGTTTTCTTTCCAGTTATTAAATTCATGAAATTCTCACTTTTAGCGTATGTTTTTTATAAACGGGCATGAATTCAACATAACAACTTCTCAGGCAAGATATATTGCGCTGCTTGCCAACCATTTTGCTGGGTTTGCCAAAATCAAAATAATGGTGGATGACGCTGCGCTTACCCCCCCCTACAACGGCCTATCGTAGGTCGGATAAGCGCAGCGTCATCCGACAAAATGTATTAACTCTTACGCGCTACCAGCGTCAAAATGGAATATAAAGCCACGGCCTGTTTATCCTGGTTCATCACTTCTACTGCCCATTCCACCACGCCAACCGGTTTATCTTCGGCGGTTTTCTGCGGCTTGGCGGTCTTACGCTTACAGGTCAGGCGCACTTGCAGGGTATCGCCGATTTTTACCGGCTCGATAAAGCGCAGGTTTTCCATACCGTAGTTGGCGATAACCGGCCCGACACCTGGGTCAACAAATAACCCCGCAGCGGCAGAAACCACGAAATAGCCGTGGGCGACGCGTTCGCCAAAGAATGATTCTGCCGCACCAATTTTGTCGACGTGGGCATAGAAATGGTCGCCGCTGAGATTGGCGAAATTGACAATATCGGCCTCGGTAATGGTGCGACGAGCTGTCAGCAAACTTTCACCAATTTGCAGGTCGTCAAAGTGTTTGCGGAACGGGTGCACCGCATCTTCTTTCACTGCCGCACCGTGGCTCCACTGTTGGCTAACTGCCGCCAGCATTGATGGGCTGCCCTGAATCGCGGTGCGTTGCATGTAATGCTTTACCGCGCGCAAGCCACCCAATTCCTCACCGCCACCGGCTCGGCCTGGGCCGCCGTGAACCAGCATTGGTAATGGCGAACCATGGCCGGTGGATTCCACCGATGATTCCTGGTTCAGCACCTGAATTCGCCCGTGAGCACGCGCGGCACCCAGCACAAACTGGCGGGCAATATCGCCACTCGCCGTGACCAGCGTTCCTGCAAGGCTCCCCTGGCCCGCACGTGCCAGCGCCATCGCATGTTGCGCATTCTGATAAGGCATTACGGTGGCAACCGGGCCAAACGCTTCAAGTTCATGCACCGCTGGGGTTTCATCAGGCTGCTGGCACAGTAACAACGTTGGTGGGAAGAACGCGCCCGCAAGGGCAGTATCGGCTTGGCCGCCGACCACTACCTGGCAGCCTGCGGCAACCAGCTGGTTCACTTTGCTTTGCACATCATCGCGCTGTTCAAGGCTGACCAGTGCACCCATTTTTACGCCTTCCTGCGCCGGATCGCCGGGCTGGATTTTCTCCAGTTTGCCTTTTAGTGCCTGCACCACGTTTTCAAGTTGCGCTTGTGGAACCAAAATACGGCGGATCGCGGTACATTTTTGCCCGGCTTTAGCGGTCATCTCGCGCACCACTTCACGGATAAACAGCGCAAATTCAGGTTGTTCCGGCGTCACATCTTCGCCCAGCACGCAGCAGTTCAGCGAGTCGGCTTCCATCGTGAAGGGTACGGATCGGGCGACAATATTTGAGTGACAACGTAACTTTTGTCCAGTGCTGGCGGAGCCGGTAAAGGTCACTACGTCTTGCTCATCGAGCAAATCAAACAGGTTAGCGACGCCACCGCAAATCAGGCTGATTGCACCATTTGGTACCAGCCCTGAATCAACAATTGATTTCACCATCGCATGGGTCAACTGCGCGCTGGCAGTACCGGGCTTGATAATCGCCGGCATACCGGCAAGCCAGGTTGGAGCCAGTTTTTCTAACATGCCCCAGCAAGGGAAGTTAAACGCGTTGATGTGCAGTGCCACGCCCGATTTTGACGTCAGCACATGGCGAGCGGCAAATCCGCCTTGTTTAGACAGCGGGATCATTTCGTCTTCTGGCCACAATACATCGTCTGGTAATTCGCGGTTGCCCATCCCGGCATAAGCGAACAGGGTGCCGATACCGCCTTCAATATCCACCCAGCTATCTGCGCGGGTGGCTCCTGTCTGGTAAGAAATCGCATAAAACGCTTCTTTATTTGCCAGCAGATGTTTTGCCACCGCTTTAATCATGGCGGCGCGTTGAACAAAGGTCATCGCGCTTAAAGCGGTGCCGCCGTGGTCGATGGCGTAACGGCGCGCCTGCGCCATATCCAGCCCTTCACTGGTGACCTGATACAGCGCTTCGCCGCTAATTGCATGATTTATCGTGCGTTCTTTGCCATGGCCCATCGCCCACTGACCTGACAGATAACTTGTTAACTGCTGCATCGCATACCCCACTAAGTATTACGTTTAATTGCATCAATGGTTGATTTGTGAATCATAAAAATCAAGATGTAATTTAATAATTTATTAAC
>NZ_JAHWLU010000221.1:0-2582 GCF_022134725.1 Buttiauxella sp. S19-1 | reverse complement strand
AGGTACAACGTCTGGTGGTGAAGCATCACAGTGAATGGCTGAAGGATGGTATGTCGGCGTTGTGGCAGGCGGCTCTGGATGAACAGGAAAAAAGCTACCCTGAACTGGCATTGTATAATAAGGAGTATGTTAACAAGCTGGTGTGGATGAAGGATGTGCCGGAAATCCGCAGAAGTGATGCCTTGTGGCATATGCATCCGGTGGTGTTTTTGGATGCTCTTAATCAGCAATCAAAAAATGAAATTATTTTCCCGTTAACGGTGAAACCAGAAAATGATCCAGGTAAGAAATGGTCATATAGGAACTGGCGTGATGTTAATCGAGGTAATGCTGCGGCATATGGCAGGAGTCGAGATAGAAGAAGATTGCATGCCGGACGAGATCTTTATACTAATGAATATGAATCGGTTGTTGCCATTTGTGACGGTAAAATATTACGGACTTCCCCTTTTTATAACGGAACAAATGAAGTAAGCGTTCTTCATACTACAAAAGATGAAAGGAAATTTATTGTAAGGTATGGCGAGTTAGATCCGTCTAGCATAGTGGTTAGACCCGGAGATGATGTAAAGCAAGGACAACATTTGGGAAATACAGGGCGATTGATTAATGACAATGGTCAACCAACAGTAATACTTGATCAAACAGTTGTGTTTATGTTGCACTTTGAATTATATACAGGTCAAGTTGCTTACAACTTAAGTGTAGCTTTGACTAATCAGAATAACCCCCCATTTTTAAGACGAGATGATTTATCTGATCCGATTGATATATTGGCTGAAGGGTATGTAAGTACATTTTTGAAAAATAGAGAACAGAATGGTAGAGTTGAAATAAATGAATTGCATACATCAGAGAGCGGTAAGGAATTCATTAAAGCGTGGGAGTCGTTAAGGCTTGCTTCTTATAATGATTCTGAGGGTTTTTGTACTATAGGCTATGGCCATTTAATTGATAAGAAACGATGTGAAAATATTGTACTCCCAATAGAGTTTCAAAGTGGCATTGACAGAGAAAAAGCTATAAGCTTATTTGAAGATGACCTTATTGCTATAGAGGGAGGAGTGAAACGGTCTGTGACGGTTGAGCTTTATCAGTATGAGTTTGATGCGCTTGTAAGTTTGTTATTCAATTGTGGAGAATTCTTTTTATCCATTGGCAAAGCCCCAAATCTATTGAATTTACTTAATTCCAAAGAGTATGAGCGTGCTGCCTATGAATTACTGGATATTACGAATGAAGGAGATTCTGGGCTTATAAAAAGACGCAAGGCAGAAAATAACATGTTCTTAAATAATGTATATGATGCTACTCATTAATAAGGTGATTTTATGTATAAGGTTTTCATAATTTGTTTTTTACTGATTTTCTCATCTGTGGCAAATGCCAGGGTTGAGAGTGAAATAGAGTCTGTAGTAGATAAAAACACTGTAACGTGGAAGCATTATGTAGTTTCTGACTTAATAATGCCAGGTGGAAAAGATATAACAGAAGAAAGCGTGAGTTATGTAAATAATGTGTTCAATGGGAAAAGGATTAATATTGATAGAGTCAATGTCAATATACCCGGCACATGTAAATATGAATATTATATGGAAAGTATAACGCCATTAAAGTATTGGCACAGCCAAAAAACCGTAGATTTATATGTTAAATTACTATCGAAGTATAATGTAACATTGAATGGCGATGTGATTTTAATTACACCAACAAGACCATCTAATAAATGTGGTTATCCATTTTCTTACTTTATCAAGGTGGATGATTCTCTGGTTTTTGTTTTAAATAATCGTATGGTAATTTATTCCCAAAATGAAAATGGTGAAAAATCTGATGATATAGAACACCATGACGATGTTGATTCACAAATGATGGATGAATATGGAAGTGTTAGTGAATCTTTTTATCATGGAGATACCCTTTTGGATGCTTATGGTAAATACAGGGATGGTTTGACTACTGATTACAAAAACCATCTTGTAGAAAAGATACTTCTAAATAAAGACTTCACTATGAAGTGTGAAAATGGCTGTATTGAAGTTGATTATAACTGGAGCGGTCCAGACAAACTTATAATTAAACTAATGTTTGAGGGGGGTGAAACAGAGATTGATTTCCTCAAAGAAGCTCAAGGAACGAAGGTTTTAACCAAATCATCCCCAGACTGATATTTTAGTTCCAGAATCAGTTTTCTGGTTCACGTAAAGCCGCTTCCGGCTGGAGCAGAATGAGGCACCGCAGAGTCTCTTCCAGACCCCGGAAGAAGGATGGCTGCGTCAGACGTTTGGTCGGCTGGAAGAGCTGACCCGAAGTGATGCCGATGACACCTATTCGTCGGGAGATGCTGAAAGCTATAAGAAGTTACTTCAGCAGATGGATATGAATCAGGATGGTTTGATAGATACCAACGAGTTATGGCGGTACCTGCATAATAATCAGGCAGATATACAATATCAGGTACAACGTCTGGTGGTGAAGCATCACAGTGAATGGCTGAAGGATGGTATGTCGGCGTTGTGGCAGGCGGCTCTGGATGAACAGGAAAAAAGCTACCCTGAACTGGCATTGTATAATAAGGAGTA
>NZ_JAHWLU010000220.1:0-2602 GCF_022134725.1 Buttiauxella sp. S19-1 | reverse complement strand
AAATAGTGGAGAGTAAATAAGTTCCGCAGCCTGCCGGGGAAAACACCTGGGTCTGTTGCGAACGACGGTCAAAAACGGACAGTTTATCGCGAATATCCCCCATCAAACGGTAATGCGTCTGACGAGAGTTAACAGCTTCGTGGAAAATACCGTCCTGAGGAATGGGGTAATAGAGCACCACGCCTTCGTGGTCGGTAAAATGCAGATCATTTCCCTGTATATGCAGTGAGCGGGACCATTCATCGGTCCATTTCGGGCCGAACAGACCACCAGTTCTGGCTTGCGAACGGTAGGTGCGCGAGAGGGGTAGAGGCAAGGTGCCTGGCAGGGCCAGGACACTCAGTTGCTGAAGAAAATCGCCAGTTACCACATCAACAGGCTCACCCGCTTTGGTGCAAAAAGATAATGAAAAGTTTTCCCCTTCTCCTGCCTGACCCTTTGTTTTTCCTTTGACCCTGGCACCATCCATGTCTATGCCCCCCGCAGATCGCAGAGAATATGCCATCATCATTCCCTGAACTGCCTGCATTAGCGCCCGGTTCTGCGGTGTGTCTATAGTATTAAAGTTTTCAAGCGCCTCTCCGCCTATCTGCTCGGCAATGTTCCGCGCCGTTTCAGCAGACATATTGTAATAACTCCCAGCACTCAGCATTGCACCTATTGCCTGGCTATTCATAACATCGTCAGGCGTATGGTCGGTGAAAAAATCTGTGGTCGCGTTCTGAACAGAGTTTGCCGTGTCGGCTATTGCCCGAGCCTTTTGAAGCTGATACTCGACATATGATGTTAACAGGGATTGAAAGAACCCCTTTTCCTCTGCAGTTTCAGTCTGAATGGCAGGGTCAGCATCGTGGGCAGATACAATCGCTGCCGGAGGCTGGCCAACAATAATGCCCGTGGTATTACGGGCATTCATCCAGAATATATCGTCATGACGCAAAACGGGTTTCCCCCCAGCCCGCACGGTCTGACTGTGTGCCAGCGGTTCGCAGATATCACCGACGGTGCCACTCGACACTCCCTTCGCGATACCAGCTTCATCTCCTTTTGTCCGGGGCATGAAGCTCTGATCAAGTACCAGCAGCGGGCCGCCATTCGCCCTCACATTAGGGATCACATTCATGGCATCGGCCATGCTAGCCGTTACTGGATAGGGGACCGGGGGAATTGCTGGACCCATGGGTGTCTTACAGACATCGGGTTTGGTACTGATCACCAGCCACTGGATGTCCTGGCGTGCAATATAATTAATCGCCATATTCATTTCCCTTCGGTGCGATAGCGGGCTTCCATTACCCGGATATCATTGCGGACTGGTAGCAGGTAGCGCCAGGTCAGTGCGACAGTGAACGTGTCGGTATTTATTGCCAGGGTATCTATCCATAACAGTTGTGGTATCAGCCCACCGATGTTCATTCGGAGTAACACCATTGCCTGATGCGCTGGAAGGATAAAACGGATATCCCCATCCGGGTGAAAGCCTGTCAGCACAAATTCTGGTCCCGGTTCGGGATACCGAATCTGCTGGGTATGCGGTGCTCCATTCCAGTAGCCAAAATCAAAATCATCCGGCAGGTCGGGGTGCTGCGTTTCCAGCCATTGCTGGTCGTAGGTTCCTGCCAGCGGCAGGCGTGGCAACCAGGCGCGACCGATACAACCAAAGCCGGCAGGCTGATATTCGGGAGCAAACCAGTCGGCTTTCCCGTCAAGGCAGGCAACGAATTGTTTGAGGGTAAAGGGGGCGTCCAGCGCGATGATACAGGGAGCTTCAACCTGCTGAACCTCGCAGGCGTGCAGATACCATGGCTGCATGTAACCCAGCCCCAAAGGGTTCACCGGGCAGGCCATATGCGCCAGCGGTGGGTTGTTCTGGTCGGGATGTTCGCGGCGTTGCACATCTGTCAGGAGGTATTCTTCGGGAATGCGCTCAGCGTGATGACTATCAGCCTCTATTCGACACTCGCCGCCAAAGGCGTAACGGTAATCCAGCGGCAGGGAAGTAAATGGCTCCGGCTCTGTGTCATACCACTCCCCGGTTAGCGCCTGGCGCTGGTAAAAGCGTCTGCCGGTTACCTGCAGTTTCTTGTCCACCAGTACTTCGCCTGAAGGTGAGTACATCTGTATACCTGCCGTCATTTCCTGCGCGGCAGCCCCGCCAGGTGTATAAGCGGTGCCGTTGACGATGATATCGCAGAGAGGTTTCAGCGGGGCGAGGTCACTTTCACGCAGCACCGGGGAAAGGTTCATTTCACCGACATATTCATCTTCCACACATAACGGTAGCACCGGGTTTTCCATCAGTAGTGCCTGCCACAGTCCCTCAGCATCCTGTGCCAGCCGGAAGCCGGTTTTCATGGCAACCACCCGATGACGTTCGTTATGCTTATCATCCATTGCGTATTCCATCACTGAAAATGGAGTCCGATTACGGAATTCCATATATATTCCTTTCCTTTTTCTGAAATAAAAGAATGCGTATCTATTTATGTATTAGTGGGATTCATTTTTATGATGAATGAAATAACGTTTTTTTTCTAAAAAACAATATCAATAATTAGAAGGTATTTTGAATGTGAAGTTTATGCGGATTGTCAATTTAATG
>NZ_JAHWLU010000219.1:0-2674 GCF_022134725.1 Buttiauxella sp. S19-1 | reverse complement strand
GTTGTGTATAAGAGACAGCCTTCAAGAAGAGGGTTAGGGTGAGGATGGTGTTAACCCTCGTTATGCATCTCTAAGTTTTCCACTTCGTTCTGACGCTGGATCGCTTTCGAATCGTCGTTACGCAGTGACTCAAGATACTCAAGGTATTCGTGATCAACATCTTTGGTGACGTAGATACCGTTGAACACCGAGCACTCAAACTGAGTGATGTCCGGATTCTCAATGCGAACCGCTTCAATCAGATCGTCCAGATCCTGGAAAATCAAACCGTCTGCACCGATTAGCTGACGAATTTCATCCACTTCACGGCCATGAGCAATCAGTTCGTTGGCGCTTGGCATATCGATGCCATACACGTTCGGGAAGCGAATCTCAGGTGCCGCAGAGGCCAGGTAAACTTTCTTCGCACCCGCTTCACGTGCCATCTCGATAATCTGCTCGGAAGTGGTACCGCGCACGATGGAATCATCCACCAGCAGCACGTTTTTATCGCGGAATTCAGCGCGGTTGGCGTTGAGTTTACGACGCACAGATTTACGACGCAGTTGCTGGCCTGGCATGATAAAGGTACGGCCAACGTAGCGATTCTTCACGAAGCCCTGACGATATGGCTTGTCGAGAATACGGGCGATTTCCAGCGCGATGTCGCAGGAAGTTTCTGGAATCGGGATAACCACGTCGATGTCCAAATCTTCCCACTCACGGGCAATTTTCTCACCGAGTTTTTTACCCATTTCAACGCGAGCGCTGTAAACGGAAATCTTGTCGATGAACGAGTCCGGACGCGCGAAGTAAACGTATTCGAACAGGCAAGGGTTGCTGGTTGGGTTGTCGGCACACTGGCGGGTGAACAACTGCCCTTTCTCAGTGATGTAAACCGCCTCGCCCGGCGCGATATCACGCAGGAACTCAAAGCCCAGCGTATCAAGCGCCACGCTTTCAGAAGCCACCATGTATTCGGTACGGCCATCACCCAAATCACGCTTGCCCATCACCAACGGACGAATACCGTTCGGATCACGGAAAGCCACCATGCCGTGGCCGATAATCATTGCCACACACGCATATGCGCCGCGGATTTGGCGGTTAGTCGCAGCAATGGCAGCAAAAATGTTGTCGGCTTCCAGCGGATAGTTGCGGAAGTTATCCAGCTCGCTGGCGAAAATATTGAGCAGGATTTCGGAATCAGAGGTGGTGTTAATATGACGACGCTTTTCTTCGAACAGCTTTTGGCGCAGTTCGTGCGCGTTCGTCAGATTACCGTTGTGTGCAAGAGTAATGCCGTACGGGGAGTTCACATAGAATGGCTGAGCTTCTGAAGCGCTTGAGCTACCCGCTGTCGGGTAACGCACATGGCCGATGCCCATATTTCCCTGCAAGCGCTGCATGTGAATGGCACCAAATACATCGCTCACCAGACCATTAGCTTTACGCAGACGAAAACAGTTTAAAGCATCAATGGTGACGATGCCTGCGGCATCCTGCCCACGATGCTGAAGCACCGTTAACGCGTCATAAATCGACTGGTTGACCGGCATAAAACCGGCGATACCGACAATACCGCACATGTTGTCTTTTCCTCATTAAGCCACAACCCCCCGATACGATTACCGGGGCAAGAAACTTGACGAGCTTTGCAGATAGTCAAAGAACCATCTGATGATGAAACTGAATTGCGGGATAAGCTGCGACTTTTGCCAGTCGTCACTCTTAGAAAAACCAGTAAACGTATCAAGAAAGAACAGAATGGCGGCGACGATCAGCGCTCCACGTAACGCACCGAAACAGATCCCCAACACCCTGTCTGTACCCGACAGGCCGGTTTTCTCAACCAGTGCGCTAATCACATAATTGACTATCGCACCGACGATGAGTGTCGCGATAAACAGTATCGCGATAGCTATTCCATTACGTACCAGTTCGTCTTCAAAGCCAGTGAACCAGACTGACAGGTAAGTGTAGTAATGACTGGCAACAAAGAAAGCACAACCCCATGTCACCAGCGACAACGCTTCACGCACAAACCCACGAATAACACTAATCAGAGCCGAAAAACCGATGACTCCAATGATGGCGTAATCTATCCAGACCATGAACAAATCTCACGACAAATCGCCCTGACGTCCAGTTCGGGGCGCATTCTAACAGAAAAAGAAAACGTTTGCGTAGGGATTTCCTTCCCTCGCGTAAATAAATAATGGCGTTGAAAAAATGCTCAACGCCATTAAAAGTTTGCCCTAAAACAACCCTCACCCTGGCCCTCTCCCTGAGGGAGAGGGGATGAGATCAGTGCCACTTTTCCCCCTCTCCTGGGGGAGAGGGTCGGGGTGAGGGCGACCTGAACTCAAATCGGGCTAATTTCTATCTCGCCGTATAATTCATCACCACACCGTTCAGCCCGGAAAGCGAATTCAGCTCGCCCAGTGAAGACTTAAGCTTGTCTTTCGAGGCATCCGGCCCCACCAGAATACGGGTGACTTTTCCTTGTACCGGTGTTGATGGTGACGTGTAAACACGGAACCCTGCGCCGCGTAGTTTACCAACAATTTCATTCACTTTGTCGGCATTCTTCAATGCACCAAGTTGCACAACGTAAGCTTTCCCGGTTGGTGCTTGTTCGGTCGTCTCTTGCTTCGCAGGCTTTTCTGGCACTGGCGGTTCTTCGTTCATCATC
>NZ_JAHWLU010000218.1:0-2707 GCF_022134725.1 Buttiauxella sp. S19-1 | reverse complement strand
GCCGGTGAGTGCGGTGCCAAGAATCATCATCCACAGCGTCTGGCTGAGGGCGACAATCACCATCCCACCCGCGGCGAGCAGCGTCATAAACACAATCAACCCACGGCGTTCAAACATATCGCCCAACGGCACCAGGAACAGCAGACCTACGGCATAGCCTAGCTGCGCTGCGGTAACGATAAACCCGGCCTGATTAATCGAAAGGGAAAATGCCGTCGCGATAGTGTCGAGCAGGGGTTGCGCATAATAGTTACTGGCAACGGCCAAACCCGTGGCGAGAGACATCAGGACAATCAGAGCGGGGCTCAGTCCTTGAGTGGATGTTTTCATTGTTATTTTTCAGCTTGTGATGATGGAGCGGGAATAATAGCTAAAAATAAGGTAGGCAGGGGTCGGATTGTGCGCTTTGTTTTTGATTGGGACGCCCTCATCCCGACCTTGTCCCCCAGGAGAAGGGGAAAACTGGCATCAGTATGAGAAAGAGAGGGAGAGCGCCGGACTATACCCTCTCCCGTGGGAGAGGGTTAGGGTGAGGGCAAAAACTTACTTCGTCGCCAAAGCCTCATTCACCCAGCCATCAAACGCGGCCTGGTGCGCTTTAATCCAGCCATCGACGTGACCCTGAATATCCGCTTCTGACGCTTTACCGTTGTGCATCATTGCATTCTCGGCGTTGATATCCGCCAGTGGCAGCTTCATCAGACTAAACAGCTTCGCCGCCTGCGGGTTTTTCTCAGCCCAGGCTTTGTTCGCCACAATGTGCATGGTATTTACCGGGAAACCATAGTTCGCGCCATTCGGCAGTTTGGTATCCACGTCTTTCTGTTTGCCTGGCATAGAAGAGAACGGCACTTGCAGCCACACCACATCTTTGCCCGGAACCATCACATCACTCACCCAATATGGCGTCCAGGTGTAGTAGATAACCGGCTTGCCTTCTTTGTGACGCGTAATGGTATCGGCAATCATCGCCGAATAGTTACCCTGGTTATGTTCCACGGTATTCGTCAGGCCGAAAGCGCCAATCTGGTGATTGATAACCGCTTCGCAGCCCCAACCAGGTGTGCAGCCAGTTAAATCGGCTTTACCGTCGCCGTTGGTATCAAACAGTTTGGCAATCTTAGGATCTTTTAGCTGCTCGATATTGGTTATCTTATATTGCTCGGCCGTTTTCTTATCTATCAGATAACCCTGAGCGGCACCCTGAACGTAAGTACCTTCACGATAAAACTTCTTATCGCCGCCAGCAGCGTCGTACATATCGTCGTGCAACGGCTTCCAGTTAGTGGCGATAAATGTGGTATCGCCTGCGGCCATGGAGGTGTAGGCCACGTTGTAATCCACTTCACTCGGTTTATTCACCGTATAGCCCAATTTTTCCAGGGCGCGGCTCACCAGCAAAGTCTGGAATGATTCTTCTGAGATAGTGCTTTGCGCAGGTTGAACCGTAATGCCTTTTCCCGGCAAATCAGCGGCAAAAGCGCTGGTGGTCATCAGAGTGGCGAGTGTTGCGGCTAAAATAGTTGTGTGTCGCATCATGCTTCCTTATCGGTGATGGGGCGTGAGGCGGCACGGATGCCGCCATCATGTTTATTTGATGAAGGGACGGGTCAAAAGACCAATTGGGCCGGTGTTGAACCAGCGGCGGTTGCCACGGCTGCGTGAATCGCGGCCAATGGACTGAGTTAAACGGTCGAGAATAATGGCCAGAATTACAATGCCGACGCCGCCAACGGTCGCCAGACCCATATCAAGGCGACCAATACCGCGCAGCACCATCTGACCAAGACCGCCGACGGCAATCATTGACGCGATAACCACCATCGAAAGTGCCAGCATCAGCGTCTGGTTGACGCCCGCCATAATGGTTGGCATCGCCAGCGGTAACTGAACTTTGAACAGCATCTGACGTGGGCTTGCGCCAAACGAACGAGAGGCTTCAATCAAATCTTCCGGAACCTGCTTAATTCCCAGAATCGTCAGGCGCACAATCGGTGGCAGGGCAAAGATAATCGTCACCACCACACCCGGCACGTTACCGATACCGAACAGCATCACAATTGGCACCAGGTAAACAAACGCTGGTGTAGTCTGCATGGCATCTAATAACGGACGGATAATCTTCGCGGCCCGTTCGCTTCTGGCAAGCCAAATACCGAGCGGTAAACCAATAATCATGCAGAACAGCAGGGCGGTCAGAACCAGCGCCAGCGTCACCATTGCTTGCGACCACGCGCCAATCGCGCCAATCGCCACCAGTGAAACCAGCGTCGCGATCCCCATCCCGAGGCTCGACATCTGCCACGCAATCAGCGCAAACAGAACGATGGCAACCGGGGCGGGCATCCCCAGCAAGAAATGCTGGAAGCCGCTCAGTATATAATCCACCGGCACGCGAATGCCCTGGAACAGCGGACGGAAGTGCGTAACCACCCAATCGATGCCGTGCGTCACCCAGCTATCGAGCGGGATCAGCGTCTTATGAAAGGGATCTAAAATATTAAAATGTTCAGGCTGCGGGGCAGGCGCTGAATTCAGCCAGTCTGCACTGCTACTGGCTGCGGGTGTTGAGGCCGCCTGGCTTCCCCACGCATCGGCGGTCGCTGCGGCCTGATTGGTTGTTGCGTCGGCAGCCGCACTGCCGGTATCCCACGGATTTTCTGCACTCATTGACTTACCCCCTCACGATCTAACGCCTGCAGCAGAA
>NZ_JAHWLU010000217.1:0-2733 GCF_022134725.1 Buttiauxella sp. S19-1 | reverse complement strand
ACTCGTCTGAATTAATACTATAAAGTAAATAATCAGAGTTACACTCATTAACAATGTTAATAGTTTCGTCCTGACTTCCGCTGTCCATAAAAATGATCTCATATGGATAGTCAGTAACCTGTGACATAACAGATTTTAAAAAATAAGGTAACATCTTTTGTTCGTTTTTCATCCTGACTAAAATCGAAAAGAACGGTACTTTATCCAAATTACGAGAGTCTTTTATTACCTGCAATGAGTTAAATATTGTGTTTTTTTTCTGTGCGAGCATGAACTGATGTCCTTTTTTTATAACTAACAGTAAAACAGAAATAAATCACAACCAGCTGAAATATAATTGGCAAATACATATAGTGATTATAGAAAACACTTAATACATTACATTGCATTAAGATACAGAAAAACATTATTGACTTAAAGTTGGTTTTACCGTTCAAATATGTAACAAAAAATCCAGCTACGGATGCAAAAATGAAAACACCTGAGTATCCCAAATCCCTATAAGGGTCTACATATGCCGTACTCACATTAAAAGCCTGAGTAACCAAATAGTAGGTGGAATCGTAGCTTAAGTCTCCATAAATAACATTTCTTAAAAATGATGGTATAAGAAGTACTGTAGAATTACTCAACCCAACATTCCATTCAGGCACTACGAGAGTAAATACATTGATCAAATTATTTAATGGTGTAACCAGATACATATAAACCCATAAAAAACCTGAAGGCAACCAATCAGGATAATTATCATTAACTACAGCCAGATTAAAAAATGCCTCTTTGCCTGTTCGAAAATCTCCAACCACTCCAAAAACTAAAATCAATACAAATAACAACAATAAAGATTTAAGTAGTTTGTAATAATTTATTTTCACAAAATAAAAATGCAAAATAGCCAATTGAATTATATTAACTATAAGCAAGTTTCGAGATATGACTGCTAATGCCCAAAAACATGTAAATATAGGAATAAAGAGGTGGTTTTTTCTCTTGGTCTGGAGATATAAATAGTACGAAACTAAAGATAAAGATAAAATTAGAGAGTTGAGAAAACCATGAACACTTGCGATACCAAAATCAAAATATGTTTTCCCATTTCCTATAAGCATCCAAATAATTGGAATACCTTGGCAATAGATAATCTCAATGAACGTAACAAGACACCATAAACGGAAAAAAAACCTCTTCCGTTTATTTAACACAGTAAGAAATGATGATGTAACTATATGAGAGTTATTACTTTTCCCTTGCCCCCCCCCCAACTTCGCTAATAACCACCCGATGAAAAAACAACCAATGATAAAATACGTTGCTAAAAAAGCTTGAGCTGTTGAATAATATAACAGTTCTGAAAAATGGAATGAATAAAGAAATAAAACAACATTCCAGACAATAAAAAACATTGCCAATGGTCCAAATATTAAATTTCTGGCAATTGGTTTTATAATCACTTCATCGGTCATATTTACTCCAGGCAAAACAACTTATGTTGTCAAAACACAATATTTTAGTAAGCGCCATTTCGATTAAGAACAACATTTATAGTTTTGATTAAGATAACTATATCATTCCATAATGACCAGTTTTTAACATACCAAGAATCAAAATAGACGCGTCGTTCATAATCAACATCATTTCTTCCGCTAACTTGCCATAAGCCAGTCATACCTGGACGAACCATCAGATAGTAAGCAACATCATCACCATACTTTTCCAATTCTGCATCAACAATAGGACGAGGACCAACAAGGCTCATTTCACCGCGAATAACGTTCCACAACTGTGGCAACTCATCCAAGCTTGTATTTCTTATAAGATGCCCAATAGCTGTAATTCTCGGATCATTTTTTAATTTGTGATCTTTTTCCCATTCAATTTTAGCTTCAGGGTTCGTTTCAAGTAAATTAGCTAAGACAACATCGGAGTTGTTGATCATCGAACGCAATTTGAAACAATTGAATTTTTTACCGTTACGACCAACGCGTTCATGGCTATAGAATGCTTTACCTCCGTCACGTGTAATCTTATAACCTAAAAAGATAAAAAGAGGGCTCGATATTGCCAGAATAACAGATGCACCAACAATATCAAAAACCCGTTTAATAATCTTAGATGACAGGCGGCGTAAGTTATTTCCAACTTTTAAGATCATAATCTCTTCACTGAAGAAATATGACAACTCGGTCCCATATAAAGGGACACCTTTCAATGATGGAATGACAGAAATATAATTAAATCCGATTTTCGAAGTAAGTCGCAAATACCTATCACATTCATTTTGTTCGTTATACTCAAGAGCTATTATTATTTGAAATGTATCAATAGCTATATCTTGTAAACTAAGTTCATTCTCAGTAAAGAGCATTTTTTCAGGTATGTGCTGAGAAAGATAGTTTTTATCAACCACCAAAAAACCTTTTACATCTAAACCTAAATATTTCTCCCTGTTAACAGCTCTATAAGCTAACAGAGCACTTTCGGAACTTCCAATGATTATCGTCGGCCTTTGCCATAATTTTAAGCGTAGTAGTAAAGTTTTTATAGTAAATCTAAATGCAGGAACAAAAATCAATGCAAATATCCAAGTGCTTCCGAACGAATACCTAGAAATCTCCCACTTGGAAATAGCCACCAGAGCAAGATCAAATATAGAAAAAATAATAATAGTGCGCAAAATTTCTTTTAGTTCACTCCAGAAAGGTTTCCTACTTGAATAATGCCGCAATCGAATAC
>NZ_JAHWLU010000216.1:0-2789 GCF_022134725.1 Buttiauxella sp. S19-1 | reverse complement strand
CATTAAAGAACGCATCCGTAGAAGAAATCGCAAAAGTGCCGGGTATCTCGCAAGCGTTGGCAGAAAAGATCTTCTACTCGTTGAAACATTAAGGCCTCTGTAGCAACATAGAGACAATTTCCACTTACGACAGACAGTTAACCAGCACTATGCAATTTAATATCCCAACATTGCTTACTCTGTTTCGTATCATCCTTATCCCATTCTTTGTGCTGGCTTTTTATCTGCCGTTTAGCTGGGCGCCATTCCTGTGTGCGTTTATCTTCTGGTTTGCCGCAATCACTGACTGGTTTGATGGTTTTCTGGCACGTCGCTGGAACCAAAGCACACGTTTTGGTGCCTTCCTTGACCCGGTAGCCGATAAAGTCATGGTAGTCGTCGCTCTGGTGCTGGTGGCTGAACATTACCATGCCTGGTGGGTGACGCTGCCTGCGGCAACCATGATTGCTCGTGAAATCATTATTTCTGCTTTGCGCGAATGGATGGCTGAAATCGGTAAACGCAGCAGTGTTGCCGTTTCCTGGATTGGTAAATCCAAGACCATGGCGCAAATGCTGGCGCTGATTGGTATGCTATGGCGTCCAAACATGTGGATCGAATACGCGGGGATTGGTCTGTTCTTTATCGCAGCAGTGTTAACATTCTGGTCAATGTTCCAGTACCTGAAAGCGGCAAGTAAAGACTTGCTCGATAACTCTGGCGTTTAATCTTTTCCAGCAACCAGTCTCACATTTCAAATTAACGAGAGTTATCTATCCTGACGGTAACTCTCGTACTCCGCTCTACGGTAACCTTTGGTGCCTTCTCCCGGTCCTGCATGATTCACGCTCAACACTACCGACTATAATCTCGCTTAGGTCAGAATAAACAAGGAGCAGGTGTTCTTATGCGGTTTGATATCATCGACTTACGGCTGTTTCTGAACGTTTATAAAGCGGGAAGCATCACCGGTGGTGCTGTGCTGTCAAACCTGACGTTGCAGTCGGCAAGCGAGCGTATCCGTGGTATGGAGGGGGAGTTGGGTGTCGAGCTGTTTAGCCGCTCCAGAAAAGGGGTCAAGCTATCTGACGCTGGGTTTTCGTTGGTCAACCATGCCAATATTGTGTTGCAACAAGTTGAGCACATGCGCAGTGAATTACATCAATACGGCAAAGGGTTACGCGGGCATATCAACCTGCTGTGCAATTCATCGGCGCAGAACGAATTTTTACCCCAGTTGCTGGGTTCTTATTTAAGCCTTAAACCCAATATTTCTGTTTCTGTTAAAGAAATGCTCAGCTATGACATAGTCGCCGCTATTAAAAATCAAATGGCCAATTTAGGCATTGTTGCTGACTCAACAGAGCTGAACGGCCTGGTATCATTACCGTTCCGTGATGATGAATTAGTGGTGTTTGTGCCCGCCAAAAACGATTGGCATGATAGCGAGAGTATTGCTTTCCGGGATATTGTCACTGCTGAATTTACGGGATTATCTGAGGGGAGTGCGCTTCAGGAGCACATTGAAGGGCATGCCAAAAAATTGGGATATCGTATTAGCTATCGCGTTCGTATGGCAACATTCGATGCCGTGATGCAAATTGTCGACAGTGGCGTCGGCATTGCTATTATCCCGAGGCGTGCCGCCGAGCGATTTAATTCCATGAATGGCAGCAAAATAATCCGTTTAACCGATAGCTGGGCTGACCGCAAACTGATCATTTGTGCCCGGGATTTTACTGAACTGCCTGGATACGCGAAAGAATTCGTTGATTTCATGACACAACGTCAGAATGACTCATAACTATTATTTTATCGTCATATAAATTCCAAGTGCGATAAGCCCGATAAAAAAACAGCGGCGGAAGGCGAGTTCACTGATCACCTTACGCAAGTATTGGCCTACATACATTCCTGCGATTGCAGGAATCAACGCAACGGCAGACAGATAATAATCAACGTGAGCCAGTTTACTGTCCAATGACAGATGAATGGCTAAGGCAATCGTTGATGCTGTGAAGGCTAATCCGAGAGCCTGGATAAGATCATTTTTATTTAACTGGAGCGATTGTAAATAGGGTACTGCCGGAATCACAAAAACACCGGTTGCTGCGGTAATGGTACCGGTAATATAGCCTGCTACAGGTGATAGCCATTTTTCTGATTGAACTGATGATGGCAACCTTTTAGCGATAAGCCCCCAAAGACCGTACATTATAAGCACAATACCCAATGCCGTTTCTGTCCACGATGATGCAGACGTTAATCCAGGTAAGAGGCTAAATAATGTACCAATGAAAATGCCTGCTATAAATCCCCATAATCTTTTAATTAAATCGATGAATGTTGGCCCGGTAAATAACTGCCATATATTTGTAACCAGAGAGGGTAAAATTAGCAAGCCCGCAGCGCTGGCGGGCGTCATGACGACAGTTAATAATCCCATTGCTATAGTGGGTAAACCCAAACCAATAACACCTTTTACAATGCCAGCCAGCAGGAATACACAAATGATAGTAATCAATTTAATCCCTCGGTTATAACAAACTTGATAACAAAATATTAAATTGAGCGGTAATTTCTGTATATGAGTATTTAGCTGAGGATGTATCAGGGAAAAACTTATTTAACAAGAAGATGCAGATCTGAGGGAACGGAAGGATTTAGCGCGGATCTATAAAGCAAAAGCCCGCTTAGTTTCCTAAGCGGGCTTCTTAAATTTGGCTCCTCTGACTGGACTCGAACCAGTGACATACGGATTAACAGTCCGCCGTTCTACCGACTGAACTACAGAGGAATCGGTTAACGGG
>NZ_JAHWLU010000215.1:0-2808 GCF_022134725.1 Buttiauxella sp. S19-1 | reverse complement strand
CTATATAAATAGGTGTCAGGTGATTATGGGTTTTTTAGTTAATAAGATGTTAATATTGATGTGTTAATTTGCTATGTCGGCAGAAAACAGACTTAATTAAATTAATCATTAGTCTCTATTTGCCGATTTTTGATATTTGCGTATGAGAACTTTCTTTAAACTCAATAAATAATGAGAAGCCCATCAAGTATTTTTAAAGAAGACTCCTGAATAATGTGCGTGAATTTAAGCGCCAAATTACGATGTTGCCGTTAATTTTAATACTGACCATTTAGGATGATTCTATGAATGAAGGGAAAGTCTGGCTTGTTGGTGCTGGCCCCGGTGATGTTTCTTTAATTACCGTAAAAGGATTACATGCGATCCGTCACGCAGAAGTGATTGTTCACGACCGGTTAGTTAACCCTGAACTATTAAAACAGGCGCCAAAAAACTGTCTCATTATTAACGTTGGTAAAAACCCCAATCACCACCCGATTCCTCAGTCAGAAATTAATGCCATCCTCGTGGAATATGCCCGCATGAACAAACAGGTTGTCCGTCTAAAAGGCGGGGACCCGTATGTTTTTGGCCGTGGCGCGGAAGAAGTGGAAGAACTGGCCAAAGAAGGGCTGAAATTCGAGGTGGTACCTGGCATCAGTTCCGCGATTGGCGGCTTAGTGTACGCGGGGATCCCGGTGACGCATCGCGATTACGCCTCCAGTTTCCATATCATTACCGGCCATATGTGCCAGGGGAATGACCCGCAAAACTGGCATGCCTTTGCGCAGCTCGACGGCACGCTGGTTATCCTGATGGGAATGACCCGGCTGAGCGAAATTTGCCAGCAACTCATCGCCGGTGGAAAGTCAGCAGACACGCCAGCTGCGGTGGTGATGTACGCCAGCCAGGCACGCCAGCAAGTGGCGCGGGGAACACTTGCCACCCTTCATCTGGAAGTTGAGCGTCAACAACTTCACGCCCCGGCACTGATTGTTATCGGTGAGGTGGTGAATCTGCATGACGTGTTAGCGTTTACGGCCACCCAGATAGAGATCCAGGATATGGTCTGCTAATGCGGGAGCGGCCAATGAGTGAACATGGTGGGAATAGTGTCGAAATCGCCCAACAGCTCGGTATTGCGCCAGAAGCTCTGCTGGATTTCAGTGCCAATATCAATCCGCTGGGTTTATCTGCACGAGTTAAGTCGCTCATCACTACTCATCTGGAACTTATTGAGCGCTATCCGGATGTTGAATATCGTCACCTTCATCAGGCGCTGGCGTCGGCCAATCACTGCGATGTTGAACAGGTTATTGCCGGTAATGGTGCCACGGAACTGATTTACGGCCTGGTGCGTGCGTTATCGCCACGCAGCGCCATGCTTCTGGTGCCCGGTTTTGCGGAATACCGCCGGGCGCTGGCGCAGCAGGGTTGTCGGGTAATTGAATATCGCTTAGAAGAGTCACAGGGTTTTCAGCCCGATCAACAACTGCTAGAAGCTGTTCGTCAACAACGGCCTGACTGCCTGTTTATTGCCACGCCGAATAATCCAACAGGGTTGATGCCCGACGCGCAGCTGTTAAATGAACTGGCAGAACTGTGTGAAACGAGCCAGATAGCGCTGATTGTTGATGAAGCTTTTATTGATTTTCTTCCTCAAGGATCAAGCCTGGCTGCGCGTTTGGTGCATTCGAATTATCTCTATCTGTTACGTTCGCTGACCAAATTTTTTGCCATTCCGGGTCTGCGGCTTGGCTATTTGCTAAGTGGTAACCGGGCGACTATTCGTCATCTGAAAGATAACCGCGAGCCCTGGTCGATAAATGGGCTTGCTGCACTCGTGGGTCAGCACTTATTGACTGATGACGATTACATCAATTTGAGCCACCAATATATTGCCCGCCAGCGGGAATATTTATGGCACGCCCTGAAGCAATTTACGTCACTGGTGGTCTGGCAACCTACCGCCAACTACTTGTTTTTCAAATGTACCCATCAACACATTAACCTGAAATCGGCGCTGTTAGCGCAGCGTATTCTTATTCGCCACTGTGAAAATTATCCGGGGCTTGATAGCCATTTCTATCGGGTGGCCGTTCGTCGCGAAGATGAAAACCGGCAGTTGATTCAGGCGCTGAGCCAGATATTAACGCCTGATTCATAAGTGAAACCTCTCCAGAGGCCGGATAAGCGCAGCGACCTCCGTCACCCTCGGCGTAACTGGTGGATGACGCTGGCGCTTATCCCCCCTACAACGACTATCCCGTAGGCCGGATAAGCGCAGCGACCTCCGTCACCCTCGGCGTAACTGGTGGATGACGCTGGCGCTTATCCCCCTACAACGGCTATCCCGTAGGCCGGATAAGCGCAGCGACCTCCGTCACCCTCGGCGTAACTGGTGGATGACGCTGACGCTTATCCCCCTACAACGACTATCCCGTAGGCCGGATAAGCGCAGCGACCTCCGTCACCCTCGGCGTAACTGGTGGATGACGCTGACGCTTATCCCCCCAACAACGACTATCCCGTAGGCCGGATAAGCGCAGCGACCTCCGTCACCCTCGGCGTAACTGGTGGATGACGCTGACGCTTATCCCCGCTACAACGGCTATCCCGTAGGCCGGATAAGCGCAGCGACCTCCGTCACCCTCGGCGTAACTGGTGGATGACGCTGACGCTTGTCCCCATACAACGGCTATCCCGTAGCTACCGTCTTGAACGTCAAGCGGTAGCTGCATAATTTTCATCCCATGGTAATCGGGTTTTCAGTACGCCGAAGCACATATGTACCAGCTTACGCATCACTGCACCCAGGGCCGCTTTTTT
>NZ_JAHWLU010000214.1:0-2926 GCF_022134725.1 Buttiauxella sp. S19-1 | reverse complement strand
GTGGAAAATTCAGACACTAAGGTGAGGATAAATAATATCAGTATCCCGCCCAGCGCCAGGTACCCCAGCAGTGGGTGGACAATAAACGCGATAAACAAATAAACCGGAGTCCATGGAATATCCAGTAGCGCAAATAAGCTGTTACCGGAAAGAAACTGACGAATTTGGTCTAATTCTGCCAACGCTTGCGCAGGGTTATTTTCGCCGGTTGCGACTTTGCGTTTAAACGCCGCATTAAAGACTAACTGGCTTAATTTTACATCAAGTCTGTTGCCCAACCGGACCATCACACTGGAACGGGCAGACTCAATTAACGCAATCACGATATATAAGCCGACAATCAATAACGTTAACATCAGTAAGGTTGTGGTGTTTTTACTCACCAGAACACGGTCATAAACCTGCAACATATAGATTGCCGGCGCCAGCATAAGCATATTAATCACACAACTAAAAAACAGCAGCGTAATAAATGTGGGCTTCGTTCCCTTTAACGCATTCTTCAGTTCTGTTGGCGTATGCTGGCGCGACATAGTCTTCTCCTTACGCGATCAGTGAGTTATTGCCGTTGTTTGCGGCAAAGGTGTTCGGTATTTCCAGGATAAAATCACCAATATTGACGGTGGTGGCGTTGATGCCAACTAACGTGATGGCATCAGTACCAACGGTCACAATGGTGTTGCCATTGCTTCCGTTAATGACCACGCTGCCGGCAAAAGTATCGGAAGTGATGCCCAGCAAACTCAGGTCGAGGTAATCCTGCCCGCCATTGGCATTACTGTCGAAACCGGTAATACGGTCTTGCCCGAAGCTTGCGCTGAAGGCGAAGATGTCGTCACCCGTACCGCCGTCCATGTTGTCATTGCCAGCCTGACCATTAAGGATGTCGTTGCCGACGCCGCCAGCCAGCACATCAGCACCCGCGCCGCCAATCATGACGTCGTTGCCATTGCCGCCTTGTAGGTTGTCGACACCGTCACCACCATCGAGGAAGTCATTTCCTTGCCCGCCCAGCAACTGGTCGTTTCCGCCCATGCCGAACAAGAAGTCGTTGCCGTTGCCACCGGTGATAGTGTTGGAAAGGGCGTTCCCGGTGCCGATGAAACTGCCTTGCCCGGTGAATGTCAGATCTTCAACGTTATCGGTTAAGTCGTAGCTGCCAAGGTTGGTCTGGACGACGTCCGTTCCGCCATTCACCTCTTCAATGACCATGTCGCCAGCATCATCCACGATATAAGTGTCGTTTCCGGCACCGCCAGCCAGGCTATCGGCACCCAGGCCGCCATCAAGACTGTCGTTACCTGCATCACCTTGTAGGGTATCTTGTCCCGCTTCACCGAACAGGTTGTCGTTACCCACACCGCCGGCTAACAGATCGTCGCCTGCACGACCTTGCAAGGTGTCGTTGCCACCTTCACCACGCAGGATATCGCTCCACGCGGTTCCGACGAGGGTGTTCCCGGTATTCGTGCCAACAATAAGGTCGCCAATAGGCTGGGTGGTGGAAGAGGTCAGGACAACAGGGGCGTTGCCTTCATCATCAACCACGGTCACCACCACCTGCAAAGTCCGGCCAACCATCCCCTGGCCTGGCGTGTAAGTCGCGGCAGTGGCACCGGCAATATTGGTAAAGCCGTTCCCGTTACTCATTCGCCATTGGTAGCTAAAGTTACCGCCGCTCAGGCCGTCAGCATCAGCAATACCGGAGACAACGGCGGTCAGCGTTATGCTCTCTGTTGGCGTTAGGTCGTTGATAACCGGAGTACCGGTGGTTGCTTGATCTCGTGGCATCACAGCCTGTGTTTGCCCGGACACTAAGGTTTCAGCATCGCCCATTCGGTCGTTGAAACTGGCAACCACGCGCAGTGGCGCACCCTGAATGGTTCCAGGAACTCTGAACTCTGCGCCAACTGCCTGATTCAGCCATGTGCCACCGACAAATGCCTGCCATGTCAACGTCATCGCCACATTCGCCGCCAGACCGTTGCCATCCTGCAAGTTAGCGACGTTAACCCGCAGCAGATCGCCCACCTGTGGCGTAGCACTGCTGATGGTGAGATCGCCGACGCCCTGTTGCGCCGTGACCCATAACTGCTCACCGTTACCAAACTCCAGTTTTTCGATGTTCAGCAGGCGGTCAATACCATCATTGAGATTCAATGCGGCATTCGGGGTGGCGTGGTCGACTCTGAGGCTGCCATCCGCCATGCGGGTAAAGGCGTAGTTGCTGCTGACATCGCGGTACACCGCAACATCAGTTTCACTGCCATCACCTTCTTGGAGGATTTCGCGCACAATCGAGAGCTGGTCGGGCTTTAAGGTACCGTTGAGCATGTAGGATTTCAGCTCGTTCATGCTGTCGGCACTGGTCACACCCGGCATCCCGCTGACTGCGATTCGCACGTTCAGCCACGCATCACCATCAATGATGTCGTTACCTTCTTTACCCGTCATGCGGTCGCTACCGCCGCCACCGAGTAAAATATCGCTGCCATCATCAGGGTTAAACAGCACCGCATTGGGGTCAGCGGAGTGTTCAACACCAAGAATGCTCTGTAGCCCGGTGATCCTGTCTGCACCTTCCTGGGTCAGATTATTGGAGAGCGGGGCGCCCTGAACTGGCGCGGTGCCGATAGGGCGTTCTGTCCCGACTAAGACATCGTCATGTTTCCATCCCGATAACCCTTCAACCAGGTCGAAACGGTCGCGCAGAATAAACTCTTGTTGGTTGACGAAAATTGGAATACCGAGGTCAGCGTTTGCGCCGTTCGTGTCGCCTTTATGGATTGCCCAGTCGAAACCGGCCATGCCATTGTTGCGCTGAATCCCCGCACCTTGAACCATGATGTCGTCGCCGGCTTCGCCATCGTAGTCAGTGTCGTTACCCTGGCCGTTCAGTACGTCGTGGCCGATAATCGTGCTGTTG
>NZ_JAHWLU010000213.1:0-2954 GCF_022134725.1 Buttiauxella sp. S19-1 | reverse complement strand
AGAAACGCGGTCATCAGATTCTCCAGCTCAATTTTTTTGGGGTGCAGAAGTAAAATAAAAAATGCTAATCGCGCAAACTCAAAGTAATATTTGGCTGAGCGTTTTTTAAAATATTCTAACTGCTTTATTGTTTATACAATCAGCAAATACTAAACATCATATCCAACAACTCGCATTTCTTTCCTCAACTCTTCTTTCCAACGTTGTGTATCTTCAATACTTATATACACCACACCACTAATATCATTCGGTGTCTCAATATCACCTTTAACAAGAGCAGCCACTCTTTGGCGAGTTAGCTTTCCTATCAGAAAACCATGTTCAAAGACAACGTTTTGTCTCGCTCGATATTTAGATACCAAGGAGCCTTTTTTCATTCCAACATCACATTCTGTATATAAAACAACACCAAAACCAACATTAGAATAATGTTCAATCTTCTCAATAATAGTTTTTCCAGAGCTTGGTTGCTGGCTCAGGACTATAGGTTCGATATTTAAAGATTTAAGGAAAGCCTCTACATCAAGCCTTGTTACTTCATCATGCCCATGAACAATAAAGACTTGACGATGATTGAAACCTGAAATACTTGAACTTGGTGCAGGTTGATTTTCTGGTATTTTTACAGATGTTGAAAAATGCGAATTATCAATATTTTCTTGTGAAATTAATTTTTTACTCAATAAAATTGATAGTATTGGTTCATCTTTAACCGCCCAATGAGTTCTCGATAATTCCCAATCGCCCAACTCAACATCATTTCTAAGGGCATTAATAGTCCCTTCGGGTAGTTCAGGGAAACTGTCGTCAATTTCAAACTCAATCACACAAGTTTTAGTTCTTACCCTAACATGTGTAATAAATCCTATTTTCGAGGGAACTGGCTCATTTTCGACAACAAAAATGCATGGGAAACTTTTCAATTCCTCTATGTTTTCGCGGTTTAAATCCCTGTATCGCTCAACAATTTCTGGAGCTGTATATTCTACAATTACTCTATCGCGATTAATTGTATAGTTTCCCTGCTTCCAACCATCTTCATCACTTGTTATTAATAAGTTAAACATATGTCTCGCTTGGGTAGAGTTACTTTCTTACTCAGAAAGTTATCATTCTCAATATCGTACTGTACATAGTATCTCCGGTTTAAAGTTCTATCACGTGTAAAAAATTCGTTATGAATTTTAATTTAATCTTGAGAGCTCGCGCGCAATGCTATCCCCGCCACGCCTGCCCGCTTCATGGGTAGGTTTTAATGCAGGTGCATGAACACCCCGGAACCGCGCCAGTTCGGGGGTGATGAGGTGTAAAAAATACGGGGTTTTGCATGCAACCCCATGCAAAGAAATGCAGACAAATAATCAGAAAACAGTATGTTTTTTGCGGGAATGATGACGTTAAATAGCGGTATTAATTCGGGGTGTTCACTACGGTGAAACGCCGTGTTTTAAGCCAGTTAAACTACGCAAAACACGGCAATTTTTATTTTATTCAAGGCGCATTGTGTGGCTTGCCGTTTTATCCGGTACAGGCCGTGTGACGGGCTGTTCTGGTGCTTGCTCAATGCAGTCAGATGGAACAGGTCTGCAAATAAACCGGGTAAACACATGGAACGTTTTAAACACAAATCCGCATGCACCTTCCTGACAGACGTAATAACGAACGACGGTCTCGCTGGATTCTATTTTCGACGTTCTTATATAAGATTTCCCCTGACATCGGGGGCATTTAAACCCCATTTTCACTTTAGCCATTATTGCTCCCTTGCTCAGCTCCCCTATCAGCCTGCACCAGGCGAGATTTGTAGTCAGCTTTCAGCGGTGAATTTTCCAGGGCCATATAAAAGCACTCATGAGTCATGAAGGTCGCGGAACAGTAAACATTCTGGCACTGCACTATTGTCTCCTTGCTGCCATCCTCCAGAAACCTGGACTGACGTGTGTGCCCGACGGTGCTGCACAGGGGACAACGCATCATCACTGACCCCTTTTTTCTTTAAGCTGGCTCTCCTTACGCTTAATTTCGCTAAAAGCAATGTGGCGTTTCGCTGGTGAGGCCAGTGCCTCATCCATGTATTTGCTCAGCGCTGGCGAAAGTCCGATAACTGACAGCTCCGGCTCACTGGCCATATCAAAGGCATACTTCGTCACACGTGGCTCCAGGTACGCCCGGATCTCCGCATAAACACTTTTATCAATATCGACTTCGTACTCGCTGAAACGGCCATTGTGCGTCGTACGGGCTTGTTCTGCCGACAGCGCCATGCGCTTTAATTTTACGGCACGCACGATGCCATCAAGGGCACTGAGTGACTGGTTCAGCTCCTTGTCAGCCAGTGCGACAAGTGCATTGGTATGGGCACCGCGCAACGAAGCACCGTAACTACTGCACATAATTTTATGTTTCTCTTCATCCAGCTCCAGTTCCTGAATCAGAGAATCCAGTTCGGTGATCATTTCACGGTTCGCGATACGCTCAATGTGCTGCTGTTTTAGCTCGCCGGTCATCACACCACGCGCCTTGCGGAACAGCTCGCGCCAGCCGGTATCATCCTGCTGGCTTTGCGCCTCGGCAGTCTGTTTTTGCTCCCGGCAACTGGCTATGGAGGCGACGATGTTTTCCATATCAGTCACGACTTTGGTGTGTTCTTTTTTTGCCGCGCCGTAATGCTCAATAGCCTGTTGTACGCGCTGCTGCCGGGTTGTTTTATTCTGCATGATGCTCTGCTCTCGTTGTCAGGAAGTGATTTCGATTATGCGAGCGCTCAGACAACAAGAGGAGCGATTGAGGATGTATCAGCCGCGACACAAAAAGACCCGAAAGCGGCTTGCCAGAGGAAAGGTCGCAGGAACATACCCCCCCTCTTTTATTATTTTTTTACTATTAACTATTCACTCTGTTCACCTTTAAAAAAAAGATAAGTAATACAGTATATTAGAGGGTGAACAATCGAG
>NZ_JAHWLU010000212.1:0-3065 GCF_022134725.1 Buttiauxella sp. S19-1 | reverse complement strand
GAATTAAGAGTTAGTTCACCAAAGAGAAACATTTCATGGACAGATATGAAAAAAATCATCACCCAACTTTCAAAGCATTACGAAATATTGATCTTAATTTATTAACAATTTTCGAAGCAGTCTACATTCATAAAGGGATCGTCAATGCAGCTAAAGTGTTAAATTTAACACCTTCGGCTATCAGTCAATCCATCCAAAAATTGAGGTCAACATTCCCTGACCCACTGTTTATCCGTAAGGGGCAAGGTGTCACACCTACAGCCTATGCTGCACATTTGCATGAATATATTAGCCAGGGATTTGAATCGATCCTCTGCGCCTTAGATATCAACAATAATTACGAAAAAGAGCGCATTATCACCGTCGCGTGCTCACCCACATCAGGCGCACTATTGATGCCACGAATCTATTCGGCCATTCAGAAAGTGAATCCGAAATTATCTGTTCGCAATGTGCCAGTGGCAGAACGCCAGTTATCACAATTTCAGGCTGATATTGCTATCGATAATCGTCACCATCATGGCCCCGGAATCAATAGCCACAAATTGTTTGATGACCGCCTGGTTGCGGTATGTCGCCACGATCACCCTAATGCAGAATCAATTTTCTCCGCCAATGATATTCACGGAATCAATTATACATTTTTGATTATGCAGGAAGAGTTGTTGGCCGATACTCGCCAACTGATTAATGAGCTCTTACCAAACCGCCAAATCACATTTAGCAGCTATAACCTCTTAGCCATCGTTTCAATGCTCAGCACCAGCGATCTCATTGGCTTTATGCCATACAAAATATTTGAAATGTTTTCTCACCATTTCGGACTTAAAACGGTTGAATGTGAGAGATTATCTGCCATTCCTCTGGGCACTACCATGCACTTCAACAAACTCAGCTCGCGCGATGCAATACTGCAAGAAGTCATCGACGCGATCATTCACGAATTTGAGAAAGTGTAGACATCCCGGCCTCGCGGCTTTCGCTGCGGGGTCAGCTTGCCAATTGTTAACGTAAAAAAGCGCACAATCCAACAAACCATTTACAATTCTTTCCCCATTTACTGCTCTGCCAGGCTGATTTATTCCCCCCAGTGATGGTATACTGCGCGCGCTATTAAAAAATAGTTGATAAATAAAACACTCGATTAGCCTGATTTTTTTTCAGCAACTGGAACACGTACGATATGAGTAAACCCATTGTAATGGAACGCGGCGTCAAGTACCGCGACGCCGATAAAATGGCTCTGATCCCGGTTAAAAACGTGGTGACCGAGCGCCAGGAGCTGTTAAGAAAACCAGAATGGATGAAGATCAAACTTCCATCTGATTCGACCCGAATTCAGGGTATCAAAGCGGCAATGCGTAAAAATGGTCTGCACTCGGTGTGTGAAGAAGCTTCCTGTCCTAACCTGGCAGAATGTTTCAACCACGGAACGGCAACCTTTATGATCCTGGGCGCAATTTGTACACGCCGCTGCCCGTTCTGCGATGTTGCTCATGGCCGCCCTGTCGCGCCAGACGCCAACGAACCCGCTAAACTTGCCCAAACCATTGCTGACATGGCGTTGCGCTATGTAGTTATCACGTCTGTAGACCGTGATGACCTGCGCGATGGAGGTGCCCAGCATTTCGCCGATTGCATCAGTGCAATTCGCGAGAAAAACCCAACGATCAAAATTGAAACGTTGGTACCGGATTTCCGCGGACGCATGGACAAAGCGTTAGAGATCCTCACCGCCACACCACCAGATGTGTTCAACCACAACCTGGAAAACGTACCGCGTATTTATCGTAAAGTACGCCCTGGTGCTGACTACAACTGGTCTCTGAAACTGCTTGAGCGTTTTAAAGAAGCGCACCCGGATATCCCAACTAAATCTGGATTAATGGTAGGTTTAGGCGAAACGAATGAAGAGATTGTGGAAGTGATGCGCGATCTCCGTCGTCACGGCGTCACGATGTTGACCCTTGGTCAATATTTGCAGCCAAGCCGCCATCACTTACCTGTGCAGCGTTATGTCAGCCCGGATGAGTTCGAAGAGATGAAAGCGGAAGCGCTGGCGATGGGCTTTACCCATGCAGCTTGCGGCCCATTTGTACGTTCTTCTTACCATGCAGACCTGCAGGCTAAAGGCATGGAAGTCAAATAACGATGTAACAAATCGTTACTTATGATTTGCAGATGACAAAAAAACCGGCTCATAAAAGGCCGGTTTTTTTATATCTGTCCGTGAAAGCTGAGTCTTGCTCAGTCTTTGTGCGTAATACGGTCCGCTGCTGCATCTGTATTGTTGGCAGACTTCGCGCCGGTCTCGTCTTCATTCATGGCTTTCTTGAAGCCTTTGATTGCCGCGCCGAGGTCGCCACCGAGTGTACGCAACTTCTTGGTGCCAAATAACAAAACAATCAGCGCACCAACCACCAACAACTTAGTAATACTAATCTCACCCATAGCAACCTTCTTTAATCATGCATGCCGTGAATACGGCGAATCATACACTGAGACAATTAACGGTCATTTTCTCGTGCTATACAATAGCAACCTGTAACAAGTTGAATCAAGAGCTGGTCAAAAAATAATCACAGCAGTTGTGGATAAGCAAAACGTCGGTTTTTCAACACCGGTAACATGGCTCGCACATTGGCAAGATGCTGCCTTTCCAGTTCAGCATATATCAACGTCGGCTGCAGATTTGCAGCCGCAATCACAACGCCAAGCGGATCAACAACCTGGCTGTGGCCAATGTTTTTATTACCACACTCACCAGCAGCAACAACATAGCAAGTAGTATCAAGCGCTCGAGCGGCAAGAAGAGTGGACCAGTGCATTTCTTTGTTTGGGCCACGCAACCAGGCAGCTGGCAGAACTAACACTTCCGCCCCCGCTAATGCCAGACTTAAAGCCATCTCTGGAAAGCGTACATCGTAACAGGTCATTAAGCCTACTTTAAAGCCAGCGATCTCAATCACTGGCGGCAAACTTTCTCCCGCATCAACCAGCCGGGATTCTTGCACGTTAAACGCATCGTAAAGATGAAGCTTCTTATAACGGGCTATCACCTCACC
>NZ_JAHWLU010000211.1:0-3120 GCF_022134725.1 Buttiauxella sp. S19-1 | reverse complement strand
ACCTGTCACCGGTAAATCAATCCCCTGACGTGCCATCAACTGTAACGATCGCAGTTTGTCACGTGCACGAGTGATCGCCACCGATTCATTGAGCGGATAACTGCCCAACATTTCAAACTGGCGTAACACGGCGGTGCCGTAGAACGTAATAGCAGAACCGATACGCGGGATCACCGCATCATAATGAGGAAGCTGACGTCCCTTATAGTGCACTGAGGGGGCCGCCGGATTGATGTTCATGTAGCAAGAAAGGGGATCGATGATTTCGACGACGTGACCACGGCGAGAGGCCGCCTCACGTAGACGTTTGCAAGAATAAAGCGTTCCATCCCGGGATAAAATGGCGATTTTCACCCTGTACCTCAGCGTTTCCAGTCCAATAATGAAAGCGGGGTTATCATAGCACTGCCATGACATTTCAACGAATGGGCAATGTGCCTGGCGATTGTTTTAATACGTCAATTAAATGGCGCGTCGTGGAAGCCAGATGATGCGGATCGTACACCACGTAAAGATCGGCGGGGATCGCCTGAGCCAGTGGGCGGAAAGTGACACCCGGCCAGTTCATTTGCGCATAGCTGTCGGCCATGATGGTCAATCCCATTCCAATACTGACAAGCGCCAATACGGTTTGCGGTTCCACCGCTTCCCTGACCACATGTGGGACAAACCCAGCCTCGCGGCAAACACCCTGCAAAAAAGTCCAGTCAGAATGCACTGCCGTCATGGTGACAAAGGCTTCACGGCGCAATTGTTCAATATTAATGGCGGATTGTTTTGCCAGAGGATGCTTTTCTGGCAACGCGACCAAAAACGTAGCGTCGTGAAGTTTTTCGCTGCGTAAACCCGGAGGCGGATTGGTTTCCATGCGCCAGATTCCGGCGTCAATGTCGTGACGGTCAATCAAAGCAAGCTGGTCACCTGGTGACTTTTCACGGAACAAAATATCGATAGCGGGATAATCGGCGATAAATTGCTGTAACCCCAGACGCAGACCACCCCAAATAGCCGTACCGACAATGCCCAGATGAATTCGCCCACCTTCCCCACGGCCGATTTGTTCCACGCGAGCCAGGGCCTGGTTTGCACTATCGAGCAGCAGCCGGGTTTCATCCAGCAACACTTCACCGGCATACGTCAAGGCGACGCTACGGGAATGGCGTATAAACAGAACGGTGCCGAGCTGGGATTCTAATTCTTTGATATGGAAGCTTAGCGGCGGTTGCGACATGTTGAGCCGCGCGGCAGCTTTTCCAAAATGCAGCTCTTCCGCTACCGCCTGAAAATAGCGCAGTAGTTTTAAATCGGTACGATATGTTCGCTGTGAAGTACTCATGAGGCTCCCTATGCTCTGGCAGCCCCATAAGTTATCACTCCTGCCACGCGCTGTAATCCAGCCGACGCTTAATGTGCGAGCGGTGCCGAAGCCTTAAGCGATGGCGTGTGGCGATACTGGAAACTAAAGTGAAAAATAATCGCCAGCACCAACGCATATCCGGCGAAGACTAGCCAAATGGTCGTCCAGTCTTTCACACCGTCCACGCTGAAGTAATCCACCACGTAGCCGCTAAGAATCGCGCCCACGTATGCGCCAATCCCGTTAACCATCGTCATGAACAGCCCTTGAGCACTGGCGCGAATGCGCGAATCCACTTCTTGTTCCACAAAGACCGAACCGGAAATATTGAAGAAATCGAAGGCACAACCGTATACCACCATCGAGAGCAGCAGTAACACAAAGCCAAACGCTGATGGGTCGCCCCAGGCAAAAAGTGCAAAGCGCAACACCCATGCCACCATACTCATCAGCATCACTTGTTTGATACCAAAGCGACGTAGGAAAAATGGGATGGTGAGGATAAACGCCACTTCGGACATTTGAGATACAGACAGCAGAATCGATGGATATTGCACTACGAAGCTATTGGCAAATTCGGGCTGGCGAGCAAAATCATGCAGGAACGGATTGCCAAAGGTATTGGTTATTTGCAAAACCGCACCTAACAACATGGCAAATAGGAAGAAAACGGCCATGCGCGGTTTTTTGAACAACACAAACGCATCTAACCCCAGGCGGCTCACCCACGTGCGAGATACGCCGCCCTTTACTACTGGAATAGTTGGCAAAGTCAGTGAATACAAAGCCAGCGCCAGAGAAGCGCCCGCAGCAATATATAACTGGAGATTACTGAGCTCGAAGCGCATCAGGCTGACAGTCCACATCGCGGCAATAAAGCCTATGGTGCCAAATACGCGGATCGGCGGGAAATGGCTGACGGTATCCAGCCCTGCCTTTTCGAGACTGGCATAAGAGATAGTATTCGACAGTGCAATCGTTGGCATAAATGCCATCGCATTACCCAGCATCACCCAAAACATCAGCCCCGGCTGGTTAATGCTGGCCGCCCAGGCCAACATTGCCGCACACACCAGGTGGCAGAGAGCATACACACGATTCGCAGGCAGCCATTTATCGGCAATAATGCCGACAATCCCCGGCATTAACAGTGCAGCAATACCTTTGGTACTGTAGACCATGCCCACATCAGCGCCCCGGAACCCGAGGGTGTTAATCATGTATGAACCCAGCGTGACCAGCCAGGCTCCCCAAATGAAATACTGCAAAAACAACATGATTTTCAAGCGAGGTTTTATCGCCATAGAGTTAATCGCCATGTGTTTTACCCGGTGTGTTGGAATGGCCTCAGGCGAGCTTGCCCAGGAAACCGCAGATCAGATTGATAAAGTTCTGACGCGAAAGTGCTGCCGCCGCCAAAGTCTGCGCGTGGGAAAGCTGTACGCTGCCGAGGCCTTCAGCCAGGTTAGTGATTGCCGAAACCGCCACCACTTTTAGGCCACAATGGCGAGCACTGATCACTTCAGGCACCACTGACATCCCCACCACATCGCCACCGATGATTTGCATCATGCGAATTTCGGCTGCTGTTTCAAAGTTTGGGCCAGGATAGGAAACAAACACCCCTTCAGTGAGTGGGAAGCCCTGCTCTTTAGCCACATGCTGCAAAATGCCACGGTAATCAGCGTCGTAAGCGTTCGCCAGAGAGAAGAAACGCTCACCGAAACGTTCATCGTTAGGGCCAACGGTCGGCGTACCCGGCA
>NZ_JAHWLU010000210.1:0-3273 GCF_022134725.1 Buttiauxella sp. S19-1 | reverse complement strand
AACCCGTCACCGCCTTCGAGCCAGTCATCGCCTTCGTTACCCAGCAGCGCATCACCGCCCGAACCACCGAGCACAAAGTCATTATCCCGGCCAGCAAACACTTCCTGTGCATCTTCGCCTACCACCACAAAATCACTGCCGCTGCCGCCGAAGACCAGATCGTTGCCGTTACCGGAGAAGATCACATCGTGGCCGCCATCGCCATGCAGGAAGTCGGCATCACCCACAGGTGTGCCAGTGTCGGTAATAATGTCATCACCGTCACCGCCGTGAACTACGTCGGCTTCATCGCCACCATCAAGCCGGTCATCACCAGCGTCACCCCACAGGCTGTCGATGCCTTTACCGCCGATTAACGTATCGTTGCCCGCGGACCCTCCTAGTACCACGTGCCCATCACCAGTGTATTTAAGATAACCGCCGTCAGCCGCACCATCACCGTCCACATCCTGAGAGGCAGCGCGCCGTGTCATCAGCGGCGTCAACAAGTCTTTAAGCGGGTTACCCCAGGTTGGGTCGGCTTCGGTTTGCAGCGCCTGGTTCACTTCGAAAATATGGTCTGGGGTCTGGAACAGGTTAGCGGGCAGGTGAGATGAACCGATTTCGCCCAGATCGCTGTTGCGCATCACCAGTGCGGAAAACGAGTTGGCTTCCAGCTCATTGAGCATGTTCAGCCCCTGAGCACGGCTCAGGTAGTAGAAGCGGTCGCCGTCTTGCAGCAATTCCATTTGCGTTTCAAAGACAAAGTTGAAGGTTGAGCCGAGCATCCCGCCAAACTCATTTTTGCGCTCCGCTAGCCCGCCAATCCAGAAGTCGACCATATTCAGGCCGGATTCTTTGGTCGCCCAGGCACCGGTACTGTTGAAGAAATCCATCGCATCAGCAGGTGGTGGGGTGTTCGGTCCATCGCCGAACAGCAGGAAGTTCACCGCGGCACGTTTGCCTTCGATGGTGGTGGCACTCAGAATCAACTCATGCTGCCCGTAAGCGGCCATAAAGTTGATGATGGAAGCCGGATTTTTCAGGTAAGTGGTAAAATCAGCCCAGCTGGTATAAGGCCGTAATTCACTGTTAGCGCTTAATTCAAAGAATTGTGCGCGAGCCTGATTCAGGGTCGGCATCGCCGTATCACGGCCTCGGGCAATGTTCAGTGCGCCTAAATCAAGCGGCAGGCCAATCAGGTTATTACGCAGGGCATCGGTAATAAATTCATCAATTTCGTTACCAACTTGCCGCGTCATACCGCGCACAATCGCGCCAATCGCCTGTTCATCAGAAACCGCTTCGCTGTTGATCTGATTAAAGGCCAGCGGGTTGAGGAACGCTTCAATCAGGCCAATATCACCATCTTGCATAGCGATATCGGTACGCGCGACGGTTTCTGTCAGCATTGAGTGGCCAAAGCGGTAAACCACGTGAGCAAACTCAGCAAAGATAGCTGGGTTAATATCCGCACTGTTGGAGAAGACAAACGGGTCAACGGCGGGTTGCACAGTACGCGCAAACTCTTCGAAGACCAAGTGCTGATACTGCATTTCTGTGGTGAAACGACCCGCCTGGAATAAGTATTCGCCGTTCCACACCAGGGTGCCGGTATCGGCTGGCAACTCAGTTATCTGGTGTGACGGCATTAACCATTGGTTGATAAGGTCAATATCGCCGGTTCCCAGAATCGTGGTTTTATACTCTTCCACCAGGCGGTTATGTTCGCTGTGGAATACCGCGTGTACTGCGGTTAAACCAATGTTTTCATTGCCGCGCCCGTCACCAGTTATAAAGTGTCGGTCGAGCAGTTCATTATCGTAGGTGCCCGCAGCCTGCTCGCCACCAATCACATTGTCGTCATCAGCCACCAGTCCTTTTGGCGTCGCCGTGTGGGCAATGTCATCAAGAAACGCGTGTCCGGTACGGAAGGTATTCGCGGATAAAGCCTCACCGTTGGCTTCAACCAACCCAGCGGTGGTGACAATCTGCACTTTACCGTTTTCACTTAGGATCAAATTACCGTAGCGGTCGGTTGCCAGCAGCGGAACATTAAACACGTCTTGATCGGTGAGTTTAATACCGAGAATATGTTCAGCCTGGAATTTTACATCAGCCCAGGTTGCCAGTCCGCCATTAACACCACCTAATAAATTACCGGTAGGCTCAGGCTTACCATCAATTAATAGATATTCGCGGATGAATATTTGATGTGACGGGTGGGAAGTGTAAGTTTGGTTTTGATCGATGAATGGGGTAGTGAGGTTTTTCGTTTCATGATTAGCATCAACTTCTGCCCGGGTTAATATCATGAAATTAGTGGGTGAGTCTTTAACCCATAAAGGGTCATCAGGTTGTAACGGAATAAAGACAATTCCGTTTCCTCCTTTGGGTATCAGATCCAAACCGTGGTCAAAGAACTGGCCGAAGAAGGTCATCCAGCCATTAAAAGCGGGGGATAGCCCGACATCGGGAGACAAGTTAGGAATCGACAAGCTGCCATTATCGGATTCTTTACCACCCCCTGGGGCATCAGCTAGACCTTCGTGTGCTTCGACTGCTGCGGGGTTTGAATTGGTTTGATCGGATATTAAGTTACTGATAATACGTGGGTCTGCATCGACAACCATGCCTCCGATTTGGGTATAACTGGTTGACGCATCCGCATCTTGCCAGTTTAACGCGGTTAATCTTGGCATGGTTTGGTCGGCGGAACCGTAGAGCTCCTGACCTGGCAGAAGGTTATTCCAGGAACCATCGACGGTGCGCAATCCATACGGCAATAATGGGCTGGAAACAGCATCGCGTAGTACATCACCATTGATAGTGCCATCTGGGTTTGTCGCGGCTTCAGATATTTTTATCTGCTTAAGGATAAAAGCAAGATCGTGAAGTGTGACAGTAAAGTCATATTGTGAGGCCATAGATAATTACCCCTATGTTTACCTTTTATAAGCTATCATCACTCGTTTCCGCCATGTTTGAAAATTGACAGATGAATGAACCGTATTCATAAAACAAATTAGCTGTGTGTAATAAATTGGCTAAATTCCTTTTTATTTAATTTAGAATATCGACGACCTGTTTTGAGTAATTCTCCTTGTATAATACTTAGCGCGGTAAGTTTATTTCATCCATTTACGACAAGCATTCAGGCAAGTTCCAGGCGGCTTCAGCCCTTTGAATCTGCAAATGAATTCAAAGCGATTGGATTTATAAAGATAAACATTACCGAGCTTGATGGCGTATTGAGATTTCAATCTCACGTTACATTTTTTTATAATTATAACT
>NZ_JAHWLU010000209.1:0-3301 GCF_022134725.1 Buttiauxella sp. S19-1 | reverse complement strand
GTTGATCTATAATAAATTATATTAAATGGTATCATAAAAGTGAGGTTTTTATGCCTGTATCATACTTTAGTAAGCCGGCATCATGCTTGAATAAAATGCTGTTAAAGCGTAGGGTAATGCAAGTACTTTATCCAAAGTGTGTTGATCAAGATCCAGCTAATCCGGAGTATGTCTATGAGCTGACCCGGCTTGGTAATGGGCAGTATAGAACGATTAATATGGTAACAAGAACAGGAGGTCCAGAACCTGATGGAAAAGGGTGGGTGTTTGTCATTATGGAAGATGCGCCAAATATTGTTATATGTGGAAAGGCCGATTATGAGAATGTTCACGGGCATACCTCTTTGACAGGGATGATGGAAAGAAATATAAAAGGAAAGATTGAGTCAGTAGAGCGCGGTGTCTATTTTGCTGGCGAACTTACATTTAGGTTTGGTAAATTAATCCGGTGGAGTAATTCTAGTGGCCATTTTCTCCCCAAAAGAGAGCTTGCTTTCATGAATATTCCACCGTCGGTTAAATATATTCTTCCAATTGATCTTTTCAAACCGGACGATAAGTGGTTTTAATTTCTATGCATAGGTTTATGGGGGAGATGGTTTTTTACTGTACAACCATTTCTCCTATATAATATGCAGCATTTCCAATGTGTGAGTATGTAAATATTCATGTGCTGGTCGATTATAAGCAGGTAATATGGATACAATTAGATTTATCACTAGTATGAATGGTCAGGTTTTAAAATTTAACCAACGTGAGTATATAAATAAAAATAAATGGGATCATAGTGATCCTTCTAAACGGAGAGGAGCATGGATTGGCAATGAACATGATTCATCAGGTAGAGTGATTTTATATGGGTTGGAAGGGGGGTATGTTTTGGGTTGGTTGCAGCCTTTCTTATGAATGGCTGTAATTATATTAAATTCATTGAGTTCATAAACTCTGCTAGAGGATATTCAATTGTCCGAGGGGTCATGAACATTCAGCAGCAACTATATATTACAGGAAAAATTACTGAAATGCCTCGGTCCTTTAGGGAAATATTGAAAATAAATAAGGTTAATTTCCTTAAAACGATAACTTCCCTGACAAGCGCTACTCCTAAATTAATGGCTGACTTTATTGCATGTAATATACAGGAAAATCAGACCCAGCATGTGACTATAAAGTCATCTGATAGTGCCCACTCATTAGGGGTAATGCTTCATAGTAGTCAGTTGGTAGTATTTGATCCTAATAATGGTTATTTTTATTTTAATGTGTTAGTTAACTCTTATCATAAAGTAGCCAGGGGGTTTCTGGAGCATCTGCTAATAAAATATTATAATCAATATCGTATAGTTGTGGTTGATTCATATGCATTGTGACTCAATTTGGCAATGTTATGAAACTTTATAATCCTTTGTAGTCATTGATATTCCCAAGTAAAAATTATTGCAGGGCCGTATTTTACCGCCCTGTGTGTAAGTACCCGATTAATCGTGCCATTCACATTTAGAGATCCTCCGGGATACTCATCCTGCCGATGAAGGAACTCGCTATGCGTAAAGCGCATTTTAGTTGGCCCTGTATGGACGTCCTAGGTGGTGCAAGTACTGGTTTGATGCGGTTTGCGACCATATATCCGGAGTCATTATTGTGTTATGGATCAGCCATTCAGGATACCTCTAAACCCTGTTAATGTTAAAACAGTGAACATGAGGTGATGCATGATCGAAACTCGTCGGACTAAGCGCACATTTTCCCCGGAGTTCAAACTCGAAGCTATCGGGCAGGTTATTAAATACCAGCGAGATGTACGGGAAGTCGCGCAGGCGCTCGAACTCCACCCTGATCATCTGCGCAAATGGATACGGTTGTATAAGCAGGAACTTCAGGGTATTGAGCCCGTTGGCAATGCTATTACACCTGAACAACGGGAAATTCAGCAGCTTAAAGCCCAGATAAAGCATCTTGAAAAGGAAAAAGAAATACTAAAGCAGGCTGCCGTGCTGATGAGCGAAATCCCCGGAAAGCTATCGCGCTAATCACACGGCTGAAAGCAAAATGGCCAGTACGGGTTCTTTGTCATTTATTCGGTGTTCACCGTAGCGTTTATTACGTGCAGAGAATTGAATTACGAAGTCGGGTGAGAGCATTTCATGCGCTCAGTCGTGGCGCTGCAGGTAGTCGGGCAATCAGCCAGATGCTGCGCCAGAGTGGCGTTGAGGCAGGCCGGTGGCTGGCTCGACGGCTGATGCAGGAATGTGGACTGATAAGTTGTCAACCCGTTAAACATCGCTATCGGGTAAACGAAGAGAATAATCCGGCAATGCCAAATTTATTGAATCGGCAGTTTAACCCCGGTGCACCAAACCGTGTCTGGTGCGGCGACATCAGCTTTATTCGCCTGCAGAACAAATGGTGCTATCTCGCGCTTGTCGTTGATTTATATTCACGCCGGATTATCGGTTCAGCCCTCTCATTAACAGCCGATGCTGATTTGGTGTGCAGGGCTTTGCGTAATGCCCTGGAAACACGACCGCGTGATGGCCGTCTGTTGTTTCATTCAGATCAAGGGGTTCAATATAAAAGCAATAAATACAGAAAGTTACTCTGGCGTTATGGAGTAATGCAAAGTATGAGTCGCAGAGGGAATTGCCTGGATAATTCCCCGATGGAAAGAGTCTTTCGCAGCTTTAAAAGTGAATGGCTTCCCAAAGGTGGTTATGGTGATTTTAGCCATGCAGTACGCGATGTAAACCAATGGATAAATGGTTATTACAATGTGTACCGGCCTCATACGAACAATGGTGGTTTATCGCCTTGCTTGCATGATGAAACGTGGAAACAGGTTATTCCGGTGTCCTGATTTTGTGATCCACAACACTGGAGTCACAAACGATTACTGTATGCCGAAGCTGAATTTTCGTCGAAAGGCAGCAGCGTCTACTGTTCATAATCATTACCTCTGACTATACCGGAAGCGTTAAACCAGAATAGTCAATTGATTTTATGCGTGATGCCCTTATTGTGGTCGCCGTTTTAGAACATTCAACGTCGTGGATGACTTTAATCGTGACGCGTTGTCGATCGAAAGCGAATACTTTTACCGAAAGGTTTAACCGAACTTACCGAACAGAAATACTTGATTTTATATCTATTCAGAACACTGAATGAAGTTCGGGAAGTCACTGAAAGTTGGTTTTCGGAATATAACTGTTAACGACCGCATGAATCACGTCATAATATGATGCCGGAGGAATGGCGACTACACCATCATTTGGCCGGTATCTCAAAAAGTGCATGGAACTAAAAC
>NZ_JAHWLU010000208.1:0-3359 GCF_022134725.1 Buttiauxella sp. S19-1 | reverse complement strand
GATATTGATCGGTGTTGTTGCGGCAGCGTCCATATTGATATGGTCTGGAATGCAGCGCACCGAATCAACGCTGGAAATTCGCTCTAATCAACAAGGTATCAGCATGCCTGACGGCTTTTTTGTCTGGCATCATCTTGATGCTAACGGTATCCGTTTCAAAAGCATTACCCCTGAAAACAACTCCTTGTTGATCAAATTTGATTCAAGTGCGCAAAGCGAAGCCGCAAAAGTCGTGTTGTACAGGACACTGCCGCATGGTTATGTCATCGCTCAACAAGAAGAAGAAGACAGCGCCAGCAGTTGGCTGACACGCATGCTCAACGAAAATATCCGCATCGGCTAACCCTTTCCAAAATCCTAAATTGTTACCACGGATTGGGTTTATACTCAGTTTCTGACTATGCTTGTTTACTTAAATCGCTACAAATCATCATTTTCGAATAATTTCTGGATTCTTTGTGTGTTTAACCTTACGGCTAAACGTACATCACAATGGAAGGTTTAACATGAACACTCGTACCGTATTGGCTATTGCCTTGTTATCTTTAACTTCTGCGGCACATGCCAACTCGCTGTGCAGTGAGAAAGAGCAGGATATTCAACGTGAAATTGGCTATGCGGAAAAACATCAGAACAAAAGTCGTGTCGATGGGCTTAATAAAGCGTTGAAAGAAGTCCGCGCCAATTGTACTGACAGCAGTTTACGCGCGGCCCATCAGAAGAAAATCAACGAGCAAAAAGCCGAAATTACCGAACGAAAAGCTGACCTCAAAGAAGCTCGCGAAAAAGGCGATGCGGAAAAAATTACCAAGCGGGAGCAGAAGCTGTCTGAAGCAGAACATGAACTGAAAGTCCTGCAGGCCCGTGATTACTAAGACTCTTTAATAAACCCGTCATTCTTAGAAAATCTGGAGAGAACTATGTCAAAAGATACTACATCAGAACACTTGCGCGCAGAGCTGAAATCCCTGGCTGATACCCTTGAAGAAGTGCTGAGTGCATCGACGGACAAGTCAAAATCCGAACTTGAAAGACTGCGTGGCAAAGCCGAAAAAGCGCTGAAAGAAAGCCGTGTCCGTCTGGGTGATACCGGCGACGTGATTGCCAAACAAACGCGAGAAGCGGCGGCAAAAGCTGACGATTATGTTCGTGAAAATCCATGGACCGGCGTGGGTATTGGGGCGGCGATTGGCGTCGTGCTCGGTGTCCTGCTGACTCGCCGTTAATTATGCCTGAATCCCATCACACTCAAGGGCCGGGCAAAGGCGTCCTCGGCATTGGTCAGCGCATCGTCACCATCATCGTTGGGATGGTGGAAACGCGCCTGCGTCTTGCCGTGGTTGAACTGGAAGAAGAGAAAGCCCATCTGGTTCAGTTGCTGTTAATGCTTGGGTTAACCATGCTATTTGCAGCATTCGGATTAATGAGCCTGGTGGTGCTGATTTTCTGGGCCGTCGAACCGCAGTATCGTCTGAATGCCATGATTGCGACGACCGCAGTCCTGCTGGGGCTTGCGGTGATCGGAGCTATCTGGACGCTGCGTAAATCTCGCCAGTCCACACTGCTGCGCCATACTCGTCGTGAACTCGAAAACGACCGTGCTTTGCTGGAAGATGACTAACCATGAGCAACCGTGAGCTTGATAAGCGCAAGGCCTTTTTACTCAGCCAGATTCAACAACAACGGCTGGATTTAAGTGCCAGCAGGCGCGATTGGCTGGAAGCGACAGGCGCCTATGATCGCGGCTGGAACACCTTACTGAGCTTGCGCAGTTATGCGTTAATCGCCAGCAGCGTGATGGCTATCTGGACTGTGCGCCACCCGAGCTTCCTGATGCGCTGGGCCAGACGCGGTTTCGGTGCCTGGAGCGCCTGGCGCCTGATTCGCAATACGGTGCAACAGCAATCGCAGTAATCCCTAACGCCGCTTAAAATAAGCGGCGTTTTTATTAGCAGGCTTACTCAAGTAATTTGAAAAACATCGACAGTATTCCTTGCTAACAATCCATTAATGCCCCGTCTATTATCCTCCACATCAACCGCAGTTAACGGTAACCACCGGAAATTGCAAAGACAAAAAATCCTGGGCTGATAGCACCCAATAGAATTTCTCTGGAGAGTAAAATGAAAAAATTAGATGATGCTGGTGTACTGTTAGCTCGTATCTTGATGCCAATTCTGTTCATCGTTGCAGGTTGGGGCAAAATTAACGGTTATGCCGGTACTCAACAATATATGGAAGCGATGGGCGTCCCAGGGTTCTTGCTGCCTTTGACCATTCTGCTTGAGTTTGGCGGCGGTCTGGCCATCCTGTTCGGCTTCTTCACACGTACCACGGCGATTATCACTGCGGTATTTACGCTTCTGACGGCATTCCTGTTCCACGCTGATTTCAGCCAGGGCCCGAACTCCATCATGTTTATGAAGAACTTCACCATTGCCGGTGGTTATCTGTTACTGGCTATCTTCGGGCCAGGCGCATACAGCATCGACCGCCTGCTGAAGAAAAACTGGTAAGGTTCTATACTGATTATCAATAAGAGCGAAGGTTAATCCCTTCGCTTTTTTGTTTTTAAAGCTCACCTGGAGAACAGCATGGGACAGTTAATTGATGGCGTCTGGCACGATGTCTGGTATGACACCAAATCTACCGGTGGCAGTTTCAAACGTTCAGAGTCAGTGTTTCGCAATTGGCTGACGGCTGATGGCGAACCCGGTGCGAACGGTAAAGGTGGCTTTGCCGCTGAAAAAGACCGTTACCATCTCTATGTTTCCCTCGCTTGTCCGTGGGCGCATCGCACCCTCATCATGCGAGCTTTGAAAGGCCTCGAATCTTTTATCTCGGTTTCGGTGGTAAACCCACTGATGTTGCAAGATGGCTGGACGTTCGATGACGACTTCCCGAATGCGACCGGTGATGGCCTATACCAGCACGAATATCTCTATCAACTCTATCTGCAAGCTGACCCAAACTACACCGGCCGCGTTACCGTTCCGGTTTTATGGGATAAGAAAACCCAGACGATTGTCAGTAACGAATCCGCTGAAATCATTCGCATGCTGAATACCGCGTTTGATGCCAAAGGGGCTCGTGCCGGAGATTATTATCCGCCACAGTTACGCAGCCAGATTGATGAACTGAATAGCTGGATTTACGACACCATTAATAACGGCGTGTATAAAGCAGGTTTTGCCACTTCTCAGGAAGCTTATGATGAAGCGGTCAGCAAAGTGTTTGAATCACTGGCGCGCGTCGAGCAAATCCTTGGCCAGCACCGCTATTTAACCGGTGACCAACTGACTGAAGCCGATATTCGCCTGTGGACGACACTGGTACGTTTCGATCCTGTGTACGTCACC
>NZ_JAHWLU010000207.1:0-3485 GCF_022134725.1 Buttiauxella sp. S19-1 | reverse complement strand
CTATTGCAACGTGCTTTAGACCCGCAAGCCAGGCCGCTGAATATGCCGGAAATGGCCAATCTCGGTCTTGGATTACGCACGCAATTACAGCATGAACCTAACAATATTGAGGGCTGGATGATGCTCGGACGTATTGGTATGGTTCTTAATAATGCATCAACCGCTACACAAGCCTTTGCTCATGCGTATAAACTGTCGCCCACTAACGATAATGTAAAGCTGGGCTATGCTGAAGTATTGACCCGTAGCGGCGACCCGCAGGATAACCAACTGGGTGGTGATCTGTTGCGAGAGTTGCTCAAATCGGATCATACAAATGTTCGCGTTCTAAGCTTGTTGGCGTTTAACGCTTTTGAGCAGCAACATTACTCTGAGGCAATAGGTGCATGGCAAATCATGTTGCGAGTTCTGCCAGCAAATGACTCGCGTCGCGCTGTGGTGCAAAGAAGTATTGAGCAGGCGACCGCAGCGCTTGCTGGCGGGGGCGGCACCAAACCTGAGAGCGTAGAACAGCAATAACAGGGAGAGAATTATGAATTTCCGCCTCACTGGGCTGGCATTGGCTGTGACTGTTTTGGTCGGCTGTGCCAGCTCGGGCGATACACAACCGCAAGGGCGTTCGGACCCGCTAGAAGGGTTCAACCGCACGATGTACGACTTCAACTTTAATGTGTTGGACCCGTATGTGGTGCGCCCGGTGGCTGTGGTATGGCGTGATTATATGCCGCAACCGGCACGTAATGGGATAAGTAACTTCACCAGTAACCTCGAAGAACCTGCCTCTATGGTGAACAACTTTATCCAGGGCGACCCGTATCAGGGGATGGTGCATTTCACTCGTTTCTTCCTGAACAGCTTGTTGGGGATGGGTGGTTTAATCGATGTTGCGGGGATGGCGAATCCGAAGTTACAACGTCTTGAGCCGAACCGTTTCGGTACTACGCTTGGGCATTATGGCGTGGGTTATGGCCCATATGTGCATTTACCGGCATACGGTAGCTTCACGCTCCGTGAAGATGGCGGTGAGTTGGTCGATGATTTGTATGCGCCACTGTCCTGGCTGACCTGGTGGATGTCACTGGGTAAATGGACGCTTGAAGGTATCGAAACTCGTGCGCAATTGTTGGATTCCGAAGGCTTGCTGAAGCAATCTTCAGACCCCTATATTTTGGTGCGTGAAGCCTACTTCCAGCGCCATGATTTCCAGGCCAACGGCGGGAAGCTCACGCCACAAGAGAATCCGAACGCATCAGCTATTCAGGATGATCTAAAAGATATCGACTCTCAGTAACCTTCTGGAATGAGAGACATAAAAAAGGCGAAACTGAGGTTTCGCCTTTTTTTTCACCGTTAACTATTAGAATGCGTAGTTAAAGTTCATGCCGTACAACCAGGCTTTACCTGCAGACTGGAAGGTGTATGGACCTTCTTTGATCTCAACGTTCTGGCCATGCATGTAGGAAACACCGACATCGACAGACGCATCTTCGTTAAATGCGTAGGTGGTACCCGCACTGATCCAGAAGCGGTCCTGATCCGGGATAGAGATTGAACGATGGTCTGCCGGAACTGGGCTATCGTCAAATGCAATACCGGTACGGAAGGTCCAGTTCTTATCCATAAAGTAGGTGGTACCTAAAGCAATACGGTACGCATCTTTAAAGCTTTCATCTTTATAGAACAGAGTCTGGCCGTTGGTGCCAGTGGCTTTCAGCTCCTGGAACTGGCTCCAGCTGGTGTAAGCGATGCTGTAGTGAATCGCCCACTGTGGATCAACTTTGTTATAACCGGACAGTTCCCACATTTCTGGCAGGTTCAGCGTCAGAGAACCTGGAACGGTTTGCCCGTTGGTACCAGCAGGCAAGCCAAATCTGGACAGCAGTGGGTTATACGCAGAAGGCAGGTTGCTCTTATAGTCGCCGTCGAAATCGATTTTGATTTCTGAGCGATACGTTAAGCCGTAACGGTTGTTCTTATCGATTTCATAAAGAATACCGGCGTTCCAGCCATAACCCCACTCGTCACCTTTCAGGTGCGCGATTTGAGTATCGCCAGGAATACGGGAAACCGGGCCTGCCAGTGACGGAGGCAATGCGCCAGAACCGGCAACGATTTGGCCTAAATCACCTGCGTAGCGCTCGATTTTAGCTTTAGCGTAAACCGCATCAAAGCCAAGACCGAAGCTCCAGTTGCTGTTCAGGCGGTATGCGCCGCTCAGATTCAGGTTCATCGTGGTCAGATCGGTCTTACCACCCATCGAACCTGCGGTGTAATCGTCGGCAAATTCTGTCGCCAAACCGTAGTTAGAGGTAACAGAAGCACCCCAACCAAACTGTTCGTTAATCGGTGCAACGAAGTGGATGTTTGGCACCCAGGCGGTCGGTGCGATGTTATTCGCATCGGTGCTGCGGCCTGTTGGTGAGGTTCCGGAAATATTGACGTCGGGATCAATAAAGACGGCACCGCCAGAGAAAGAAGGGCGGTCAAACATCATAATTGTTGCAGGGTTACGGCTGGCAGAGCCCGCATTATCTGCAACTGCACCTTCCCCCGAATAAGCTCGGCCCAGGCCAGAGGAAGAGAACTCGTTTAATTGAAAGCCGGCCGAGTACGCCTGCGAAGAGACTATTGCCACTGCAACCGCGAGGGCTGACTTTGTAAACAGGTTTTTCTGGCTCATGACCAAAACCTCATCGTAGATTTATTTTTATACAAACAATGTTACATACCGTAACAGGAGCGCGAATAGTAGGGGCTGATCTGTTACAGAGAAATCAGACCAGTGGCGAGAGTATAGGTCTGACCAGATGGAATGTTGCAAGTTTGTATCTAAGAATTTTCAAATTTGATCGTAGAAACGAGATCTGCCTGGCAAAATCGGGTTCTTCGTCACTACGCAAAATAGGTGAATCTTGTTTTAGATCATTTTTAAGTGTGATTTGGGTCACTTGCGGATTTTGACAAGATTAACGACTGGAGTCGCTTCAACAGGGAGCGTAAAATAAGCAGGAATTGTTTAATCCTATTCAATGCGAAATACAGAGGAAATCATAAAATGAGTAAGAACACTGCTGATGAAACCCCGGTTTGCTGCTGTATTGATGTTGGTTCCATCATCGATAACACCGATTGCACAGCAACATACAGCCGCGTGTTTGCAACCCGTGCTGAAGCTGAAGAAACTCTGGCTGCGCTGACCGAAAAAGCACGTGCCGCAGAATCTGAACCTTGCCAGATTGTTCCGCGTTATACCGAAGAAGCTGATGGCGTACGTCTGGATATCGACTTCACTTTCAGCTGCCAGGCTGAAACTATGATCTTCCAGCTCGGCCTGCGTTAAATGTAAAAATGTCGGATGGCGCAAGCTTATCCGACCTTGTATCTTGAACCGGTAGCTGGTTAGCTACCGGTTACATGAAACGGAGGAAGCTTGTATCCGACCTGAAGACCTCGATCTTCCGACGTAGCTTAAGCCCTCCGTTTCA
>NZ_JAHWLU010000206.1:0-3671 GCF_022134725.1 Buttiauxella sp. S19-1 | reverse complement strand
CCCTACACCATCCTTATTCGTATTGAGTCAGATGGGCAGATTATCGAGATACCACTCGGGCGTTTCCTGCGGGAATTTACCTGCCTGCGTCCTGACTTATTTAAGCGCAACCCTGAGAACCGTTATACCGTGCTGAAAATAATAACGAACGACCTGGTATTACAAATCTGGCGTAAACGGAATATTGATATTTATCCGGAAGAGAACAGACCGGTTATTAACAATAAACCGGTGGTGTATTCGTGGCGTGATATTTCCCGCCCTGAACCGGATAACAGTTACCGCCATTATCTGTAATTAAAAACTAATTAAACATTTTATGTGCGTATCTGCACAGGGCTTCGCACACCCTCAGGAGACCGAATCATGAATATCAGCCAGCCGGTAACACCGTCCGGAATTAACGCCACCATTACGCTGGATGACCTGCGCTGCCTTGAACATTTATTACGTGTCGGCCAGTTCGCCGGGGATTTGCTGGAGCATCAGGAATGCACCGTGATGAACCAGCCACCCGCACAACAAACACAACTCGCCTCACTGCTGTTTCTGATGACCACGCAGCTCGACGCCGTGGTCGAACGCTGCAATATGAGCTGGATGGCTCCGGAGAAAAACCAATGAAAAAAATCTCACTTTCCCCCGTTCTGCGCGCTGCTCTCTACCGTCGCGCCGTGGCCTGTGCCTGGCTCACTGTCTGCCAGCAGGATAAACGCTATCCGCAGCTTACCCTTGCCACACTGGAGGAGACCATTGCCGGTGAACTGGAGGGATTTTATCTGCGCCAGTATGGCGAGGAAAAAGGCCGGGAAATTGCCTGCGAGTTACTCGGGGATTTACTGCAACCCGATGCACTCGTGGCAACACCGGCGCTGTCATTTTTCGGGCTGGCTGTCATGGATAAGCTTTGCGCCCGCCAGTTAAGGCAAGCGGCAAAGCCGTGAGGGAAGAATAATGAACATGAAAGTTACCGAAGCCGTGAATGCCGCTAAAGGCCAGTGGCCGCACATCCTCCCGGCGCTGGGGGTGAATGTGGTGCTTAACCGCCATCAGCCCTGTCCGGTCTGCCAGGGCAAAGACCGTTTCCGCTTTGACGATAAAGACGGGCGCGGCACCTGGTACTGTAACCAGTGCGGAGCCGGTGACGGCCTGACACTGGTCTCTAAAGTGCTGGCGGTGTCGGTCACTGAGGCCGCAAGCCAGGTCAACAGCGTGACCGGCAATCTGCCGCCGGTGCCAGCGGATGAAGTCGTCACCGCCCCGGACAGTAATAAAGCGATGAGGGAGGCCGCAACCTTCGCCGCCCGTTTATTTGAGTCCAGCCGCACGGCCACCGGTAATGCCTATCTCACCCGCAAGGGGTTAGCACAGCGAGCCTGTCAGGTGCTGACCACCACGCATAAAGTGGCAACCATCACTTACCGCGCCGGTGATGTCATCGTGCCGCTGCACACTCCGGAGGGGGAACTGGTTAATCTCCAGCTCATCAATGCTGACGGCACCAAACGCACGCTCAAAGGCGGTCAGGTGAAAGGCACCTGCCACACCATCGGGGGGAAAAACACCGCCTCAAAACGGCTCTGGTTAGTGGAGGGGCATGCCACCGGCCTGACGGTAAACCTGCTCACCGGCGATACCGTTCTGGTGGCGCTCTCGTCCGTGAACCTTCTTTCTCTGGCAAGCCTTGTCCGGGAACGGCACCCGGCACAGCAAATCATCATTGCTGCCGACCGTGACCTCAACGGCGACGGGCAGACCAAAGCCGCAGCCGCTGCAAATACCTGTCAGGGAATGGTCGCGCTGCCGCCGGTATTTGGTGACTGGAATGATGCATTTATGCAGCACGGGGAAGAAGCCACCCGCAGCGCATTGCAGGAAACCGTAAAAGCACCGGCGGTTAGCCCGTTCGAGCAAATGAGCGAGGCTGAATTTACCGCCATGAGTACCAGTGAAAAGGCGATGCGTGTGAGCGAACATTACGGGCATGCACTGGCCGTTGATCCGAATGGCGAGATTATTTCCCGCTATGAAGCCGGTGCCTGGAAAGTGCTGCCGTCCACGCAATTTGCCCGCGATGTGGCGGCACTGTTCCAGCGTATCGGTGCCGGTTTCTCGTCGGGGAAAATCTCGGCGGTGGTCGATACCCTGAAACTGATACTCGCGCAGCACGAAGCCCCGGCACGACGCCTGATAGGTTTCCGTAATGGCGTACTCGATACGACCAGCGGCATATTTAATCCGCACAGCAAAACGCACTGGCTGCGTACCCTGTGTGATGTGGATTTCACCCCGCCGGTGCCCGGGGAAACGCTGGAGCGCGATGCACCGCATTTCTGGCAGTGGCTCGACCGTGCCGCAGGACGCAACGCACAGAAACGCGACATTATTCTCGCCGCGCTATTTATGGTGCTGGCGAACCGCTACGACTGGCAGCTCTTTCTCGAAGTGACGGGGCCTGGTGGCAGCGGTAAAAGTATCATGGCCGAGATTGCCACCATGCTCGCCGGAAAAGACAACACCACCTCAGCCACCATCGAGACACTGGAATCATCCCGCGAACGTGCGGCGGTGATTGGCTACTCGCTGATTATTCTCCCTGACCAGGAGAAATGGAGCGGTGACGGTGCGGGGATTAAAGCCATCACCGGCGGCGATGCGGTCTCGGTCGACCCGAAATACCGCGACGCCTACTCGACGCATATCCCGGCGGTGATACTGGCCGTGAACAATAACCCGATGCGCTTTACCGACCGCAGCGGCGGTGTTTCCCGTCGTCGTGTCATTCTGCATTTCCCGGAGCAGATTGCCCCGGAAGAACGCGACCCGCAGCTCCGGGATAAAATCTCGCGAGAGCTGGCCGTGATTGTACGCCAGCTTATGCAGCAATTTAGCCAACCGGCGACGGCGCGCAATTTGCTCCAGGCGCAGCAGAACTCCGACGAGGCTATCAGCATCAAGCGCGATGCCGATCCGGTGTTTGATTTCTGCGGCTACCTCGAAGCGCTGGCACAGCCAAACGGCATGTTTATGGGGAACGCTAATATCGTGCCGCGACAGCCCCGTAACTATCTTTACCATGCCTACCTGACCTATATGGAGGCGAACGGCTACAAGAATGTACTAAGCCTGAAAATGTTCGGGCTGGGACTGCCGATGATGCTCAAGGAGTACGGGCTGGATTATGAGAAGCGGCACACGAAACAGGGAACACAGACCAACCTGATGCTGGCAGAGGAAAGCAACCCCGACTGGCTACCCAAGTGCGATGACACCCTCGCGATTTAACCCACATAACCGGCGCAAGCCGGTTTTTTTACGCCTGAAAATGGCCGGGGTGAACAATGGACTGTTCACCCTTCACCGTTTGTTCACCACCTAACATTATGATTTTAAATCATAAAAATGCTGGGTGAACAGAGTGAACAGTTAAACCGAAAAAAAGTTTTTTTCGTAGAAAGAACTGAGTATCACAAAATCTGTAAATCAATGATATTGCCCATACCATGGCTCATTCATTTCTGGGATATACGGCCATTCAGTCCTATTTTTTATAGAGGTTTGTGCCAGCATGGCTTGCTCTGGAGAAAGAAAAATCCCAGCCAAATTATTGCCTCCATCTATTGCATAGAACTGCACATCAGTACCCATGAGCTGCTTATTAACAATAAGAA
>NZ_JAHWLU010000205.1:0-3903 GCF_022134725.1 Buttiauxella sp. S19-1 | reverse complement strand
TATCGCGGCTCAGGTCCGCCACATCCTGCTGCTGGTGTTCCTTGTCACGGATGGTAATAGTGCCTGCCGCAATGGCTGACTGCGTGGTGCCCGAAGCATTATCGCTGGCTCCGATACCAATAAGAGGGATGCCACCCCCGCTGAACATCTGCCCGCCATGGCTGTCCTGACCTGTCGCTCCGCCCGCGCTGATGCCCTTGCTGCTGGCACTGTATTCAGCGTGGTTGTCGAGGCTGCTCCAGCCCAGCGTCCCGGTGTCGAGGCTGTTTTTGCTGGCTTCCGCCGTGCTGGCAATCACCGCACCATCCAGCTGCGTGTGTTTGCCGACGGTAATATCGAATCCTTTGTCCCCGGCAAACAACCCGCTCTGCTCACCGACGCTGGCGTATTCACTGTCAGTTTTGCTCTGGTTGATAACACCGGGATACATTTCTTGCGCGATGAACTCGCCGATAGTAGCGCCTGACAATACGCTATTGCCTTGTATCTGAGGGACCACCGCACCGAGAACCGCGTGGGTAATCAGATTGGCTTCTCGATTAACTAGTCGTTTTCTATAATATTGTTAAAGAACATGATGCTGTTTCGCTAAGAAGGCCGCAGAATCCATACGAGCCGTTTTTACAGCCGCCACCCCAGCCTGCACCTGAAGGGCGACTGGCTAAAAGAGGCGGGGTTTTCAATGGATACGCCGGTTATTGTCGCTGTGGAGCGGGGGCAACTGGTTATTCGGCCAATTACAGACTGATAAAAAGATCCCGGCTCAGTTCATCGCAACAGCCGGGATCTTTTCTATCAACACTTCACACAAGATAACTTCTGGTAAGGATTTTATGTAATCAATGTATTCCACTTAATAGATATAAATGGTTTCAACCTAATTTCCACTTGTGTTACTGAATCAGTGTGTTTAATTTCAGAGCATAGATATTCTCCTTTGAGCTCACTTTTAAGTTCAAAGCTCTCTACGCCTTCACTGAGGTGCTGAGATATTATCTCTCCATTATACTCGATGGTAGTTTGTATCCATCCTTCTAATGCTGCATAAGAAAAAACCAATTTCATACCCTGATTATCACAATGAGCGTACCCATAGCGATGATCTACTTCATCGGAAAAAAAAGGTTCACTCTCAAAGAATGACAATAGATCTATAGGATCAGGAATCTTTTCAATCATACTCATTTTTTTCCATCCTTTGGTATTGTAGTTACGAATCGACGCGAACCATCAGGCATAATTTGAAATGCAGATTGCAGCTTAGTGGCTTTACCTGATGGACCAAATAGTAAAGACTCCCTCACTTCAAATTTGCCCCATTGGTTAGAATAAGCATCGACTATATTTCCCGCAGTCTTAGGAACTTGAGACAGATGATCCATTAAATATTTAGCTCCTGTCTCGTCAATCGGTATTCCTAAACGATACATAGACTGTTCCATTTGTGTAGAGCGGGCAGCATTATGAGGATCGCTAGTAACTTTACCAAATATGTAATCCAATTTTCCCGGCTCTACAACAACATCACTTTTCGCTGCCTGCTTATCAAGCATGGAATAATTTGGCTTATTTAAATCAATAGCTTTTTCATTATTTTTCCCAATTCGCTCCAGTGCTGCTTTTTCAGCTTCCACGACAGAATTCGTCGTCCCTTTTGCCGCATCAGGCTTAACAGTGCCCTTACCACCCTGAGCCGCCTCATCACCAGCCACTTTGTAGCCCGCAATGATACTCACGATACCCTGCAGCTGCATCGCATCGTCATAGGCTTTTTCAACTTCAGCCCACGGTTTACCGGTGCTCTGCGTTATACCGCTAATCGCCGCATCACGCGTGATATTCCCCGCATCCAGCCCTTCCATGATAACTGGTGGTCCGACCGCTCGTCGCTGAGTGACAAGCAAAACTATCCCGGCTCATGAGCGGCCGGGATAGTTTGTCTACATTTGTAATTTCCAAAAATTCATACCATCGATCAACCAATATTGCTCTTTATCTGGAATGAATAACCCAAAATCACTATTGGCCTGGGCGCTCCAATCTGAAGGCGCGGAGGCCTCATGGCTTCTATCCCAATCAGTATGTCGATATATTTTTTTATCAAAATTAATATAAAATTTAGGTAGTCGCATTCTCCACTGATCCCATTCATCTGAAACGGGATCTGTTAATACGGATAAAAACCTCTCGATATAATCATAAAAATCAACTAAATGAGTCCCAACTCGACCCATCATGAAAAACTCTCTCATATCTTCAACTGAATAAACAACAACATTATTTTGTGTTACATATTCTTGGAAATTATGTTCTGTCAGAACAGGTATTCCATTCCTGAATAGGCTAATAGCCTCATCATAAAGGGATTCCTTCATCAAGCCTTTATCAATATAGTTTTTATATTCAGGCCTTACATCAATACAATAATTTTCCTTATTATCAATAAGATAATAATGTTTTCCTTTGACAACAAAAACAGCTATTGCTTTTTCACCATCAAAAAGGTCACTGAGCAAATTTTGGTAATTACTTTCCAAATTCATTCATGAACTCCTCTTTTGTTAATACGCGAGCTTTTGATGAATTCTGCTCTATGAGCCTATCCCATACTTTTGGAAGTTCCAGCGATACACTGGAATCACCTTTATTTGGGTCTACTATTTTAGGCGCATTGGGATCCTTAGGAACTCCAGGGATAGGTTTCTGAGGTACTGCGGCATCCATTATTTGTTTATGTAACAAAGCATCAACTTCAAAAACGACTACTGATCCGTCAGCTCTTTTATTAGTAAGGTAATAGGAAGCATGATTGGGACCATTTGTACTGACACATAATTGGCCACTACACCCAGAGTTAATAGTTACACTGCCATCAGGGTTAGCATTGATCCTATTTTGGCTGGTTTTTGTACCACTACCTCCCCCCTCAACCCTAAAGTAAGTTTCTGTTGTGCTCCCTTTTGCCGCATCAGGCTTAACGCTTCCCTTACCACCCTGAGCCGCCTCCTCACCAGCCACTTTATAGCCAGCAATGATACTCACGATACCGTGCAACTGCATAGCATCGTCATAGGCTTTTTCAACTTCTGCCCATGATTTTGTGTTACCGGGACTCTCCACTATCCCCTTAATCGCCGCATCACGCGTGATATTCCCCGCATCCAGCCCTTCCATAATAGCGGCGGCATTCGCGTAATCTTTCGGGAAAATATCTTTGTACGACAGGTTATATGTCGCTGCACCACCGTAACTGTCCAGCGCCGTCTGCGCCTTTATCACCAGTTGCGTACAGGCTGCGCTGCTCTTATTCCCCTGCGTACAGATATCACCGATTAACGCATCACGCGCTTTGTCCGTGGCATTGATATCTGCCAGCTCCTGCTGGAGTACCTGTCGTTCTTCCGGGTTCAGCTCGCCGTTTGCTAACTGATGTTCAACCTGCTTTTTGCGCTCGGCTTCTTTATGGTCGAGATAGTTATAACGCACCGAATCCAGCGCCGTCGCCGCACCCGACTGCGCACCGTTACTGCCCCCCGTCACACCACCCACGGCTGCGCCACCCAGCGCCGCTGCCCACTGGGTTATCGCCGCTTTCTCTTTCACATCCAGTTGAGTGTGACTGCTCAGATAGTCATTAACAAATTGCCCCAGAGCCTCACTGCCCATTCCCGCCAGGCCACCTGCCAGCGCATTGCCACCGCCGAAGCTCGCCTGGATAGCACCTATCACTCCATGGATAGCCGCTTTCTCCGGGCCATCTGCCGCCCAGCCCATCTCTGCACCCAGGTCACCGGCATACTGGTTCGCCATCTGCCCGAACACCGCCGCCAGCTCCTGCTGCTCCTCGATTTTTTCCTTATCGAAGATTTTATCGATATGACCATTGGCGTTATCCGTATCGCG
>NZ_JAHWLU010000204.1:0-4314 GCF_022134725.1 Buttiauxella sp. S19-1 | reverse complement strand
CTTCTTATGAAGTGGCTTCAATTAGAAAATATTACTCTATTCACAATGAAACAGGCACATTATTACGCTGTCAATTTGCGATCACGCATAGCATTTTGGCCTAGTACAACTCCAGAGCCAAGAATCAAACCAAACAGAATCGCCAGTGCTATTGTTAGACCGCTTTTTGGGCTATCGCGTCGTATTGGTAGGCTAGGTTTCATAACGTAGCGGAAAGAGTACGTCGTATCTGGTTTAGATTTCAATGCACTAATTGCTAACAAAGTTTGTCGTGCATTGAAGTAAGAATCATCTAACGGTAGTGGACGCGTCGATTCATTCTTAATGATTGATGAAAGCGCATCGCTACCCAAAACAAACAAGGTATCTTCGGACAACGTTTCAGCCTGCTGAACCAGGGTATTCTTGATGTTGGATTGCTGTGCAACAATCAGTGCCTGGTTAAGAATCTCCAATCGCTTATCTTTTCTCTCTTGAGCTATTTTCTCTTTAGTCGCTAAATCAACTTTCAGATCATCAATTTTAGAATTGATACTGGTTGTTAAGTCATCATCCAGTTCAGTAACTACACGTTTGTTTATTTGTTGTAGATAGGTTGTGAGTGTTTTTTGCGCTTCCGCGGCACTTGTTGCCACATAACTAACTTTCAGTGGGGATGGTTGATCTTTAACCGATTGCACAATTGTTAATTTCTCACGCTCTTCTTGATTATCTAATTGCTCGGACAATGCTGACAATGCTGAGTTAAAGCGCCCAAAAAAACGCTGCTGTATTTCAACTACAGTAGGAGTACTGGACGGAGTCTGCCCATAAAGGATAGACATTGCATTGTTGTAATTTGCTATCTGACCAGAATCCGGCAACGTGATGATAGCCTCAGAGGTCCATTTCTCTTTAGCAACAAACAAATAGATAACAGCAATAACTACAGCAGCGATAACGAAAGCAAGGATGGTGATTTTTCCTTTCCTTAACTGCACTAAAATATCTATTAAATCAATTGTTTCAGTTGATTCGCCAACGTGGTTTTTAACCGCATTATTGTTATCTGGATTCATGATTACCCTAATCGAAATTGTTCAGAGATGTAATTGCTTACGCCGTTAGTATAACAAGAGTTGTCAAAATATACGTTTGAAAAAGTACTTAGCTATAGCGCAACACGTCTTAACCGTCGTTAACAATACGTTGCATTTCCTACAGAGTATCAACTATAGACTAAGAAATATAACGGAACAGTCTTATAAAAAACGGTCCCCGAAAGGACCGCTTAAGAAAGCACCTGATATGACTTTTACTCAAGCCATTCGGTATGGAATACACCTTCTTTATCTGTACGCTTATAAGTGTGCGCACCAAAATAATCACGTTGAGCCTGAATCAGGTTGGCAGGCAGAACAGCTGAACGATAACTGTCATAGTAAGAGATAGCAGCAGAGAATGTTGGTGTTGGAATACCATTCTGAATCGCGTAGGAAACTACATCACGCAGCGCCTGCTGATATTCGTCAGCAATTTGCTGGAAGTATGGTGCTAACAACAAGTTTGCAATGGCTGGGTTTTCGGCATATGCATCAGTGATTTTCTGCAAGAACTGTGCACGGATAATACAGCCCGCACGGAATATCTTAGCAATCTCACCATAGTTGAGATCCCAGTTATTCTCTTCAGATGCTGCACGTAACTGGGAGAAACCTTGAGCATAAGAAACGATTTTACCCAGGTAAAGAGCGCGACGAACTTTCTCTGCGAACTCAGTTTTATCACCTACAAATGGCTGAACCTGAGGACCGGACAGTACTTTAGAAGCTGCAACACGTTGTTCTTTCAACGAAGAAATGTAGCGAGCAAACACAGATTCAGTGATCAATGACAGAGGTTCGCCAAGATCCAGTGAACTCTGGCTGGTCCATTTACCAGTACCTTTGTTGGCAGCTTCATCAAGAATCACATCAACCAGATATTTACCATCTTCATCTTTCTTAGTGAAGATATCTTTAGTGATGTCAATGAGGTAGCTACTCAGTTCACCTTTATTCCAGTCAGTAAAGGTTGAAGCCAACTCTTCGTTAGACAGATTCAGACCATGTTTCAATAGAGAATAGGCTTCAGCAATCAGCTGCATATCGCCATATTCGATACCATTGTGAACCATCTTTACATAATGACCAGCACCGTCCGCACCGATATAGGTCACACAAGGTTCCCCATCTTCAGCTACAGCCGCGATCTGTTTAAGAATTGGTGCCACAAGTTCATATGCCGCTTTTTGACCGCCAGGCATGATGGATGGGCCTTTTAATGCGCCCTCTTCACCACCTGACACACCTGTGCCAATGAAGTTGAAACCTTCAGAAGACAGTTCACGGTTACGACGGATAGTATCCAGGAAGAAGGTATTACCACCATCAATGAGGATATCACCCTTCTCAAGATATGGCTTAAGGGAATCAATGGTTTTGTCCGTGGCTTCACCAGCTTTAACCATCAACAAAATACGACGAGGAGTTTCGAGGGATCCCACAAACTCTTTAACTGTGTAATAAGGAACCAGCTTCTTGCCCGGATTCTCCGCGATTACTTCTTCAGTTTTGTCGCCTGAGCGGTTGAACACGGAAACGGTATAGCCACGGCTTTCGATATTAAGCGCCAGATTGCGCCCCATCACTGCCATACCTACAACGCCGATCTGCTGTTTGGACATTACATACTCCTGTCAGGTGAGATTATCATGCCGGTAAAACCGGTTACTTTATTTTTAGCATATCAGATTTAGACAAAACGCGAAAACTGAGTGAGGGGATAACATAAAACTTGTAGTAATTGAGGACCAGCTTATCTCTGGTGCCAATAATTTTTATACATACTCAAGCGTGGCAACCAAGTTTTTGGTAAAGCTTGCCAGTGACTTCCAATTTTAAAACCTAAAAACTTAGCTCCAGTATATAATAAAGCTACAGGAATCCATACAGGGTTATGCTTAAGCAAATATTTAAACTCTGAAATTACAAAGCGTTTTCCTTCGCCAGATAATCTGCCAAAATCATTTTGTATCCAATGTTCAGTCGAATGAAAAACACCCGTATCAAAATAACGTTTAAATTCTTGAAGAAAACTATAGTTATGAGAATGGCGTACACGAGCCTCAGCACAATAACCAACTTTTTTGCCGTTTAGTAAAAATTTAGCAGCTACATACATATCTTCTGCAAGAATAGTGTCCAAGGGGAACCCACCAATACTAAGCAAATCTATGGTACGGTATGCTGAAAATGAATTAGACATAAAAGCGGCTTTCACCCCCATTACTGAAATATCTTTTCTTGTTTTTATTTTTGACTGATTTGGATAATTAAAATAACGCGCATGCTGTGCTAATGGGTTTGCATCATGATGAGGTAACTGGCGACCACAGACAGCCGAGATATCTTCATCCGCACCAAAAAATGATATTATATTACCCAATTCCTTAGGTGAATTAAGAATTGCATCTTGCGTTAAAAAGACTAAAAAATCAAACTCAGAAACTAATTGAGCGGCTTTATTTCTTGTACCTCCATGATTAAACTGCTCAGCGGGAATAATATGTATATGCCTCGTATACTCACCAGCGATATCAACGGTATTATCAGAGGATGATGAATCAATAATTAATATCTTATCTGGCTGTATATCTTGTTCGGCGATAGCTTGTAGACATTTATTAAAAAGCTCACCGCCATTATAGGTCGGAATTATGACACAAAAACTCATTTCCAATACCCCTTTGCATGAGCCAAAGCGTAACCAAATGCTTTGCTTATGCTGCAACCAGCTGCGCTTAGCATTAAAAAAATACCGAAGAAATTTAATACTATTTTTTTAAAAAGTATATTATCACCGAACATTGCAATTTTATTGATTCGAACTCTTTTCGTAATGCTTTCAAACGACTCATTATGTGAGTGAGCTATTTCTAACATTGGTAAATAATAGATATTCACTCCTTCTTTTAATCTACTAACAGCCCACAGATAATCCTCACTGGCAATAACATTTGGAAATGGCCTATCCACAGCGAATTCCTTCTTGAAAAAAGAACCAGCATTACTGAATCGAAGCTTTTTATAATCATTAATAGTAAATATCTTATAATCATGACCATTAGGAAAACTTTTATTGAGACTTAGTACATCATATAATGAATACCCATTATTATGATTTACAAGTTGCCTGAAGTATCCACACTCCGAGCCATTAATTATAAAATCCCCTAATCGCTGAAGAAAATCATTACCAATTAATTCAATATGTGCGGATAAAAGGATGCAATAC
>NZ_JAHWLU010000203.1:0-4361 GCF_022134725.1 Buttiauxella sp. S19-1 | reverse complement strand
GTATATTAGAGGGTGAACAATCGAGGTCTGACTGTTCACCGTCTGTTCACCACTGTTCACCCGATGCAAAAACGTACAGGACTTCTTTTGATTGTTTATTCCTATTAATATCAGGCATAAGTAAAGTTAAAATTAACAAAAGGGGTATAGGGATCACCATTCAACCCCACTCAAGACCACTTAACCCCATTCAAACTTTTTTTGTATAAAAATAAGCCACTTTGTTTTCCACCTCACACAAATCCCCCTTGTTGCAATGAGGGAAAATATTCACAAAATAGAGAGCTACCCGAAGCCGGACGGACACGACCGGATCTCTATGGACTGTTATAAGGTAGCTTTATGCACACCGCTTTTTCCGCACCATCTTCCGCGCCAGCCGCGCATCTGACGACTGTTTCTGCCCCAGTGACCGAACGTTTTTTACGCCTCCCGGAAGTGATCCACCAGTGCGGCCTGTCCCGCTCCACCCTCTACGATTTGATTGCCCGTAATGCGTTCCCGGCACAGGTCACCCTCAGCGGTAAAAATGTCGCCTGGCTTCAGTCAGAAGTCAGCGTGTGGATGGCTGAACGTATCGCCGAACGTAACCGGGGATGTGACGCATGAATCAGCCCCGTTTTCAAAAAGCCCCTTTCCCTGGCTTGCATCCCTTCCAGGTTTGCGGTTATAGTTTTTCCGCTGTCGCAAAATCGGCAGCCGGGCGTAGGAACCCGTGTTTAACTATGGCGACACCAGACGCCCCATGCGTCTTTTTTTACGTCGTTGCTCAGGCACACCCATATTTTGAACTATGGTGTTTACACTGTGGTTCAGGTCAGATAATGGTGGCCCGGGCGGGGCAGCTTTCGGGCTGGCCGGTTCTCATAGTTACCGGTATTCCTACCCCCGTCCGGGCTACCACCCATGAGTGTAGGAACTCCGGTGGTGGCTGTATTCAGCTAACTATGGAGGTTGCCCTTATGGCTTCGACCCTCGCCCCGACTCACCCGCAGTTCGTCTTTGTTTTTGCCGCCGTTCGTCGTACCGAACGCACCAGCCGCATTTCCATGCTCCGCACCGTTGCCGGTGATGAGCACGCCGCCCGTCTTTCCCTTGTCCGTGATTACATTCTTTCCTTTGCCGCCCGTCTGCCCGTTGCGGAGGTGGCGCATGCATAACGCAACCCCCATTAAAAATGTCTCAGCCCGTCGTGGTAGCGAGAACACTTTTACTGCTCACCTGAGCATCGAGGCGTACCACAAACTCAACCGCGCGAGTGCCGTATCGCAGTTTGTCGGCGGTGATTTACAGCGCCGGGAAATGAACGGCTTACACCAGCTCTATATTCCGCAGATATTCAGCTATATCCATGACGACATCAGTTTCGTGCTGGAGGAATTAAAAGCGAAAGGGCTGTGCCAGGAGTTTTTGTCGCAGAGCGGTTTAACTGAAATAAACGGCGGGGAATAAACCATGTTTGATTTTCCTCAGCCGGGTGAAAAATACCGCACGGATATTTATGCCGCTGTGACGGTGGTGGGCATTCTGGCCGATGGCATTCCATGGGATGTGCCTTACCGCTGCCCGGATATGGTCTGGAACCCGTTCCGCAAACCCTACACCATCCTTATTCGTATTGAGTCTGACGGGCAGGTGATTGAAATACCGCTCGGGCGCTTTTTGCGGGAATTCACCTGTATTCGTCCTGACTTATTTAAGCGCAACCCTGAAAACCGTTATACCGTGCTGAGAATAATAACCAGTGACCCGGTATTACAGCGTTGGTGTGAAAGGAATATTGATATTTATCCGGAGGAGAACAGACCGGTTATTAAAAATAAACCGGTGGCGTATTCGTGGCGTGATATTTCCCGCCCTGAACCGGATAACAGTTACCGCCATTATCTGTAATTAAAAACACTTTCAATATTTTGTGTGCGCCCCTGCACAGGGCTTCGCACACCCAAAGGAGACCGAATCATGAATATCAGCCAGCCGGTAACACCATCAGGAATTAACGCCACCATTACGCTGGATGACCTGCGTTGCCTTGAACATTTATTACGTGTCGGCCAGTTTGCCGGTGATTTGCTGGAGCATCAGGAATGCACCGTACTGAGCCAGCCCCCGGCGCAACAAACTCAACTCGCTTCACTGCTGTTTCTGATGACCACGCAGCTCGACGGTGTGGTCGAACGCTGCCACATGAGCTGGATGACAACGGAGAAAAACCAATGAAAAGAATGCCACTTTCACCCGTTCTGCGCGCAGCGCTTTACCGTCGCACCGTGGCCTGTGCCTGGCTCAATATCTGCCAGCAACAGCAACGCTTTCCACAGCTCACGCTCGGCGCGGTGGAGGATGCCATTGCCGGTGAGCTGGAGGGATTTTATCTGCGCCAGCACGGACTTGAGAAAGGCCGGGAAATTGCCTGTGCGTTACTGGAGGATTTACTGGAAAGCGGCGCACTGAAAACCACACCGGCGCTGTCGTTTCTCGGGCTGGCCGTCATGGATGAACTTTGCACCCGTCACCTAACGCAACCGGCGCAGCCGTAAGGAAATAAGCAATGAACATGAAAGTCACCGAAGCCGTGAACGCCGCTAAAGGCCAGTGGCCGCAGATCCTCCCGGCGCTGGGCGTGAATGTGGCGCTTAACCGCCATCAGCCGTGCCCGGTGTGCCAGGGTAAAGACCGTTTCCGCTTCGACGATAAGGACGGGCGTGGCACCTGGTACTGTAACCAGTGCGGAGCCGGTGACGGCCTGACACTGGTCTCTAAAGTGCTGGCGGTGTCTGTCACTGAGGCCGCAAGCCAGGTCAACAGCGTGACCGGCAATCTGCCGCCGGTGCCAGCGGATGAAGTCGCCACCGCCCCGGACAATGAGAAAACCATGATGGAAGCGGCGGCACTGGCTACCCGTTTATTTGAGACCAGCCGCACGGCCACCGGCAATGCCTATCTCACCCGCAAGGGGTTAGCACAGCGAGCCTGTCAGGTGCTGACCACCACGCACAAAGTGGCAACCATCACTTACCGCGCCGGTGATGTCATCGTGCCGCTGCACACCACTCAGGGGGAACTGGTTAACCTCCAGTTGATTAATACCGGCGGCACCAAGCGCACGCTCAAAGGCGGTCAGGTGAAAGGCACCTGCCACACCATCGAGGGCAAAAACACCGCCTCAAAACGGCTCTGGTTAGTGGAAGGGTACGCCACCGGCCTGACGGTAAACCAGCTCACCGGCGATACCGTTCTGGTGGCGCTTTCGTCCGTGAACCTCCTTTCTCTGGCAAGCCTTGTCCGGGAACGGCACCCGGCACAGCAAATCATCATTGCCGCCGACCGTGACCTCAACGGCGACGGGCAGACCAAAGCCGCAGCCGCCGCAAATGCCTGTCAGGGTGTGGTCGCTCTGCCGCCGGTATTTGGTGACTGGAATGATGCATTTATGCAGTACGGGGAAGAAGCTACCCGCAGCGCATTGCAGGAGGCGGTAAAAGCACCGGCGGTCAGCCCGTTTGAGCAAATGAGCGAGGCCGAATTTACCGCCATGAGTACCAGTGAAAAGGCGATGCGCGTTTCTGAGCATTACGGCCATGCGCTGGCCGTTGACCCGAACGGCGAGATAATTTCCCGTTATGACGCCGGTGCATGGAAGGTGCTGCCATCCACGCAGTTTGCCCGCGATGTGGCGGCACTGTTCCAGCACATTGGCGCGGGCTTCTCGTCGGGGAAAATCTCGGCGGTGGTCGATACGCTGAAACTGATACTGGCGCAGCACGAAGCCCCGGCACGGCGTTTAATCGGTTTTCGTAATGGCGTACTCGATACGACCAGCGGCATATTTAATCCGCACAGCAAAACGCACTGGCTGAGAACCTTATGTGATGTGGATTTCACCCCGCCGGTGGCCGGTGAAACGCTGGAGCGTGATGCGCCCCATTTCTGGCAGTGGCTCGACCGTGCCGCAGGACGGAACGCACAGAAACGCGACATTATTCTCGCCGCCCTGTTTATGGTGCTGGCGAACCGCTACGACTGGCAGCTCTTTCTCGAAGTGACCGGGCCAGGGGGCAGCGGGAAAAGTATCATGGCCGAAATTGCGACGATGCTCGCCGGGAAGGACAACACCACCTCAGCCACCATCGAGACACTGGAATCATCCCGCGAACGTGCGGCGGTAATTGGCTACTCGCTGATTATTCTCCCTGACCAGGAGAAATGGAGCGGTGACGGTGCTGGGATCAAAGCCATCACCGGCGGCGATGCGGTCTCGGTCGACCCGAAATACCGTGATGCGTATTCGACCCATATCCCGGCGGTGATACTGGCAGTGAACAACAACCCGATGCGCTTTACCGACCGCAGCGGCGGTG